>CAMYLW010000008.1 GCA_947259475.1 Thermodesulfobacteriota bacterium | reverse complement strand
GTCGACTTTTTCAATGAGCCCACGGCCCTTTTTCCAGGTGGTGTGGGCCGGTTTTACCAGGATTCTTTTACTCTCCCACTTGTACTCAGCAGGCACTTTCTCCATCCGGCTGGATGGAGGCTCCACAAGAACCCTCTCCTCGACCCACTCGTACCTTGCCGGAATGATCTCAACTCGCTCGGAGGCGCTTTGCGCCAGTACTTGCTCGGTCATCGTTCTATAAGCAGGAGGCACAAAAGTCCGAGCATAGCATTCACCAGGACTCGCTTCAGGCGGTAGCAAGGTTCCCTGAGGGGAAATCCCCCCGGCTTCGCTGGCTTCCATGGCCGTTTGGTATTGCATCCTGGCATCTGAGGCAGCCTTGGAGTGCTCTCCTATTTCCTTCTGGTACTGAGTAATGAGACTGTCCTTATTTCTGTTACTGGACTCAAGTGTTTTTATAGTTTCATTCTTTTGCCTCAGCTGACTCTGCAGCTCACTGACATCTTTGCTCATCGTGGAGGCACAACCAGCGAAGGCGAGAGCGCCCACCACAAGAATTACACCAAGTAGTTTCTTCGTTTTGTTGAACATTTTTAACTCCTTTCTAGTTGTTTTAAACTGCCTCTGCTGTCAACTCAGAGGTGCAATGTCCACAACGTGTTGCCTGGATGGGTACTGTTGAAAGACAGTGGGGACACTCTTTTGTTGTCGGCTCTTCTGGCGGGGCCTCTTCTTCGCGCTGCACTTTGTTGAGGGCGCGGATTAGCATAAACACAGCAAAAGCGACAATGATGAAGCTAATGACCGTATTTACAAATAGACCGTAGTTCATGGTGACTGCACCGACCTTGTGAGCTTCAGCGACAGTTGCAAAAGGTCCTGCCACCGAACCCTCTTTCAGAACGATGAACAGGTTGCTGAAATCAACGTTACCCAATAGCAGACCAATTGGCGGCATAATGACATCTGCCACCAGTGACTTGACGATGGTACCGAAGGCTGCACCTATTATGATACCAACGGCCATGTCAACTACATTTCCCCTCATGGCGAATTCTTTGAAGTCCTTTAACATTCTTCTACTCCTTCCTCTCCTTCCTCGAGTTGCGATTTGCTTTTGACATATGAGTATATTCAAACCAGGTGCCAAGAAACGAATCAGCCGCTACCATGATTTTAAGTAGCTAAAATTAATAATATTTTTTCACATGAGAAAAAAACGGCCCAGAAGGTAAGGACAAAATTTCGGGGGATCTCCCCCACATTGGAAGTTGTATCACCCAGTTTCAGGCCAGTTAGAGATAAGTGACTGCTGCCTTCACATGAAGAGTTGGTGGGAGGGGAAAAAATTTCGGGTGCGAGTTTCGCCGGATTTCAGGCGAGAACTTTCCTTTTCATTTGAGAATCAGCAGATGATAGAGTGGAATTTCACGTGGCTGGAGAATCTGATGTAAAGGATTTCAGTGTTTCTTTATGTTTTGTGGGGCTTCTTGCTCGATTGTTCGAGCTTCTTCCCACAAAAAAATATGCTTGCAATTTTGACATACATAAAAACGCCCCATTAAATCATCGGGCCTCATTTCGTTCTGTTTGTTACATTCTGGACATATGAGTTTCATATCCCCCTCTTTTTCATGATTCTAATACAATTTTCTTGCCACATCCGTTATCCATATCCTATCGCATGGATAACTATTTGAAATCCATTGATATTAAGATGGGAGTTCTCAATGCATAAGGTTACAAAATGACAAGAAATTGGGGGATATTACCAGGGTAGTGGGTGATACGCCACGGGAGGGCTTAACTGAGTTGATATTTCTCCAAACGATAGCGGAGGGTATCGCGGCTGAGTCCGAGCAAGCGTGCGGCTTTGCTCTTGTTGCCACCGGTTCTCCTTAAAGCAGAGATAATGAATTGGCGCTCTACCTCTTCCAAGTCAATTCCGCTGGCGGGAACGGCCCATTCCTGACCATATGAGCTTTGCTCGGGAGCACCGATAACCAAATCTACCTCATCAATCCAATCCTTTTCAATGAAAATCATCGCCCGCTCCAGGCAGTTGCTCAATTCTCTCACATTCCCAGGCCAGGTGTAGCCCAGTAACGCTTTTTCAGCAGCTGGAGTAAATCCCTTTACTTTTTTCTTGAACTCCAGAATAAAGACCTTCAAAAAGTGAGCTGCAATCAGGATAATATCGTCAGCGAGATCCCGTAAGGGAGGCAGAGTGAGAGAAACAACATTGAGACGATGATACAAATCTTCTCGAAACCTGCCTTCAACAACCTCCTTGTGTAAATCCCTATTGGTTGCGGCCATAGCACGGACCTTCACCTCAGTTGGTTTATTGCTCCCCAAGCGGCGAAACTGCTTGGTCTCCAGGACCGAAAGTAGCTTTGCCTGTAGGTTGAGTGGCAGTTCTCCAATCTCATCGAGAAGGATGGTGCCGCCTTGCGCTTGTTCCAACAGTCCTGGCCTCGAGACCGTTGCGTGGGTGAAAGCGCCTTTTTCATAGCCGAAAAGTTCTGATTCCACTAAGTTTTCCGGAAGAGCGGCACAATTGATGTCCACAAAGGGGGCATCGAGAGGCATGGAGCTGTAATGAATAACTCGAGCCACCAGGTTCTTGCCTGTACCGGTTTCTCCTTGGAGTAAGACCGTCGCCTTCGGAACCTCGCTGAGTTTTTCTATGGTTACTCGCACTTCTTGAATGGCTGGCGAGTTTCCCAAAATGCTCTCGCTCAAGAACTTCTTGGGTGGCCCCACATCACTCTTATAGAGAAGGAGTTCATATTTTTGCTGATTTAATTCCTGCAACATTTTGGTCTGCTGGGTCACATCTTCAACTACCATTAGCCCGTGGCCGGATTCTTTCTCAGCCAGAACAAAAAAATTCAGGAAAACAAGTTTCTCCTCTGCGTCCTTTCTGTTTACATGATCCAGTCGGAAATCGGGCACTTTCCCAGCCAGCACCCCTTGGATCACCTCTTCGTTACCGATTAATTCCGGGAAGACCTCGAGTAGATTGCTTCCAGGAAATGGTAGTGTCGTCCCTTTCAGTATGCTCTTGGCGATGTGATCTGTTTCGACAATAGAGAAGTCTGAGTTGAACAGAATCTTCCCCAAATTTTTGTAGGCCATGAGCCTTTTCGTGGTGCTGTTCATTTATTGAGATCCAATTTTTTCGCCAGCATCATGAAAACTTCTTCTACTTGTCCACCGGTTTTGGCACTGCTGAGAAAGTATTCGGTAGAAAAGTGTGACGCTGTTTTTTTCAGGAGGGCAAGGGTTTTTTTGTCCTGCTCAAAGATGTCCAACTTGTTGCCCACAATGAGGAGCTGCGCTTCGGGAGTGACCGAGCGGAATGTATCGACTATCTCCTGCAGAGTGGAAATGGTTTCTGGTCGCGTTACATCAGCCACAGCCAGTGCCCCAGCAGCGCCGCGGTAGTAATTTCGAACCACGCTGTCGAGCTTCTCTATCCTTTCAATATCCCAGACTAGCAAGTTATATTGAGTTCTCTCTCCGCTTTTTGGATTGCGAATCGGTGGAAGGATTTTTTGACTTACTCTTACACCGATTGTGGTCAGATATTTTTCGTCAAAACGATTATAGACGAAGCGTTCAACCAGGCTGGTTTTACCCACTGCGAAAGACCCCAACAAACATATTTTTTTCTTGATCAAAAAGGTGTCATCCATAAAAAAGATAATCCCAACAGGCAGTCACACAAGGGTGCGGTTAACCGGGGCCTCTGCCAAATTGTCCTTCAATGGCAACGCGAAACGTTACCATGCGCTCGTTTTCTCGCCCACCTTCTGTCGATTTGTCGGGCATTGATTGGCTTGCTCCCACACCTATAGCAGTTAACCTTTCGGAAGAAATTCCATTGGCGACGAGAAGAGCCTTCACCTTATCGGCGCGCATCTGGCTGACCATCCTGTTCACTTCTTTTGTTCCAGAACGATCCGTGTGGCCGAAAATTTCAACGTGAAAGTCCATGCCGGCCACCCGGCTCAGAGTCTCAAGTTCGCGAATCTGCCCAATCACATTTCCTAATTCAGCTCTTTCCTGAGGTGAAAGATCTGAACCACCTGATTGGAAATAAACCACCTGGCTGCCAATGCTCTCTTGGACCAAGCCTATTGCTTCTAGATCTCTATCAATGAGTTGGTCCTCTCGCAACTGCACAATACCGGGAATCGCACCCACAAGTTGTCGGCTTCTCAAAATCCACTGGTGGTCCGCACGGCCCTCGGCCACAAGCGTGTCACCCTCTAATTTCAGAGACACAGTTTTGGGAGGGTTCAAGATCTGCTTTGATCTCTGGAGGATGAATGCTGGATGCAATGCCTGGTAGGGCTCCCACCTGTATACAACTTTGTCGGGATCGAGCCCTGTTTCTTGCACGAACGCTTGTGGATCCCCAGCCAGTGGGTCTAAGAGTCCGTAAATATGATATTTCCCGTCACGTTTTTCTGTGGCTGTTACCACAATTCCTTCAGTAGTGTTGAGTTGTTCTAGATACTCTTTCCAGCGAAGATGGTTCCGCACAGGGAAGAAAACCGAGACACCGAGGGCGATAAGCAACCCGCCGAATACGAGCCACAGGAAAGGTGAGAGTTTTCGTTTTTCTGCCATATATTGTGCCTGCAGGCACGCTTCGAGGTGGTGCCTGCTCTCCTCAAAAACCAAGGTATCACCCTCGAAATTTTCAATTGCCCTTCCCTGTTCCAGATGGATAGTCTCAAGTGTTTCTGCAAAGGTCGAGCGCAAATCTTCCGGGGGATTTCCTCTGATTGCCCCCGCCAGGAGCGCCTGCGGTCCCTTTTCTATCCAGACGGTGAGATCTCCCACTTGAAGAGTCTCGAGTGAATCACCTCTTGCCAACCTGAAGGAGTCATGGGCAAAGTCTTGGATGGCTTTCAACATGCTCGAGATCATATCAGCGTCTTCGTTAATTGTTGGATCCGCGCCCACATGTTGGAGCATCAATCCAGTCTGTCCGTGGATGAGGAAGACTTGTTCAACCCGGTAAAGCAGGCTGTGGAGAAGGACGACCTCAGCAAATGGTTTTCCCGTCCGCAGGGCCTCAATTCTCCACTTCAAACCTTGCCAGGAAAAACTGTATTCTAACGTTTGATTGAGAGATTGAAGCATCCTTTTGAACGTCTCAGCAATCGCCTTCCTGATGGCTGGACCAATGACAGGAAAAAGAACGTTCACCAGGGTTTTGGGATTTTTTTCAACGGAGGTTCTGAGGATATCTTCAACCGTGGGAGTCAAAACGCTGGTGAGCTTTTTGTCCTGAGTCGACCGGAGCCTTATCGCCTCCGGGAGAACGCTGCTTATATCCTCTGCATGAAGCTCGGGGTCATCCAAGCGCTTCTGCAGTTTGGTGAGCTGTACGTGCTCCGGTGCAAGGAGGAGGCTACGGAGTTCGCTCAGGTCATCCTTTACCGAGGAATTGTTTTTTCTCTGAGACCCTTTGACGGGTTTGCGCGAGGACGAATCACTCATTATCTAAACTATCCAATTCTTGCTTCAATTTGCTGGCCAAATTGTCGTTCAGCCGCACAGCTATTTCCGCAAAAAGCTCTGAAAGGGTGGCAAAGTCAACCTTTTCAGCGCGTAGCTCTTGGGCTAATTGTTCGAGCATCACCGAGGTTTCTTCATGTTTTTGCCGAATATCATCTGACAGGCTTTTGTACTGCTCCAGAATTTGCTGTCGAAGCTCCCTCGAGCTTTTGCCCAGTTGGTCATCCAGTTTGCCAGCCCTCTTTTCAAGTAACTTATTAGTATCTTTCAGTTGCCCTGAAAGCTCTTTGACCGATTCGGTTCTCTTATCTTGCTCGGCTTTGAGCCGATCGCTCAACGATTCTACCTCTTTGCCGATATAGCTTTCGAGCGAGTCAAAGCGTTTTCTGCTCTCATCCCCTAAAGAGGTGACTTCCCTAATCAGCCGCTCTTCCACACGGGCAAATCTTTTTTCAAAGTCTCTTATCTGGGCGCCAAACAGAATATCCCTAATTTGCTCTATGCTTGCTCCTTCATCAACGCTTGGAGATTTACCAGAGTCCTTAAGAACTGCACCCTTCCGGTCTTCTTCCACCTGAGATGTTTTGTCTTTGGCTTTTACTTTCGCTTTACCCACGGTTCTCCTCCTTCTCTTCCCCGATGAATCCGCCTCATGGCCCGGCTAATGTATTTAGAGCGGTGTATATTGCAGACAAATTGGAGGGCAGCAAGTCATCGCTCTTAATAATTGACAGAGCTGGCGTCGGGGAAATTACTCTTACCTCGTTTTTTCAACCATATTTTGCATGGAAAAAGTGATAGGGAGTGTTAACTCCTAAATGGCTATCAGCACATTGCTTGGGTAAGTATCTGAAATCGCACCAGCTGTTCTAATTTTGCACAGAATCTGTCTCGTTGTCAAGAGATGTCCACCCTTCATCACCTGCAAATCAAAGAACTGAACTCACAACATGCAGGAATGTAACTTCCACTGCCTTGTTTAGGGTGCGCAGAAATAACAGGCAAAACCCCAGTTTTCAGTTGAACAGAGCTGACTCAAAAAGTGCGACAATAAATCAAACACAACCAAATGCCCCATGGTCATGGGGATTTTCCCCCACATACAGAAAAAGCGAGAAGAGGCTACCTGTTTCTCTTTCTCTATTTTTACGGAGCGAAATTGACTAGTTAACAAATTATACAGGCCAGAACCAACGGTTGGCAAATTATTTGCTCAGGACATGTAAGCAACAAAATGATTCAGGCGATTATGATCCTACGGGAAAAGTATACGGGCGAAAGGGGAATGAGAAGATGTCAGATAAGAAACGAGTTCTTGTATACCGGATTTTGCTGGGTATAGGTTTACTGATTGCTGCTGTTTTTCTCACAGGTTGCAGTACAGAAAAACGTGCGGTACCGCAAACAAAGCAGCAATGGTCCTCCCAATCACGTGTTGATTTTACCTCTCAGAAAGCAGGAGACAGTACTGATGTTGTCTGTGCGATACTGATTATGCCAAAATCCTACGTGTCATTACTCGAGCGGTTCTCGCATCAAAGGATGGCAAGAAAGATCGAAATCCTCCCCGCCAATTTTGAGTGGAATGAGGACAGCATTGTGGCCATCTCGAAAAAGAGAGCGAGAACTACGGGCATCGAAACGGTGGAACACACCTGGAAAAAAGGTAACAAGACCAGGGTGGAACCTACACCATCCAAGAGCAGGATCATTCAGGGCGCGACACTACTTTACTTTTTGGCAGAAGTAGATAAAAGGAGCAAAAACAGGTAATGGTGGGAATGTGAATACCACTGAGACTCGGCGAGTTTCATGGATGTCTCACACCGTTCCCTGAAAAGACCATTGAGAGGATACCTGCTCGTTCGGAAAGTCTGTCATCTGAGACTAGCTATCCCTCTCCCCCATAAGGGAAGAGGGATGATCAGTGTGTCATTTTATGGTTGTCAGACTACAATCTATCGTCCGCAGGGGCCGTAGCCGCCACGACCGTATCCACCAGACGAACCGGAATCTCCATATTGGCCGTGTGGTCCATGGTGGCGCCCCATACCGTAGCCATGCCCATGACCTCGACCGTATCCCTTGCTGTATCCTCGACCAGAACGCGCATTCGGCGCAATCTTGCGTGCCTGGAGCTCGAAATCAACCCTCTTGTCGCTCATCTTGGCTTTGAGGGCGCTGATTTCTCTTTGCAGAGTCCTAACCTTCTTGGCATCAGGATCGGCTGCATTCAGCGCGGTGTCAAGTTCCACCGACTTGTTCCAAATCTCTTCTCTCATCTTGGCCGTGTCATCGACGAACTGCTGATGCAGTTTGTCTAGTTCCGCTTTTTGGTTATCGGTTAAATCTTCCCCTTCAAACCAACAAGGGCCTGCGCCGGGGCCACCATAATTTTTGCCTCCACCATAACGGTGGGCAAAAACCGGGGCTGTCAAAAAACCCACTAAAACCAAAATCCCTAGAGTCGTTAACACTTTTCTCATTTCTGTTTCCCTCCTTAAATCGATCGTTTTTAATATGACCCTTGATTCCCTTTATGGCAATGTCCGTGCCACAATATCTTTGTCAGCGTAACCGTTTAATTTCACAACAAATTCGTGCTAATCATCCATGCCGCCTTGTTTGCTCACCTTGACGTGGAGCATTAAAGTGGATACTTTTTATCCATATTGGCGGCCAAAAGGCATTCAGATGGATATAAAGTATCCACCTATTTTTTCTTTCTCCAGGAGAGGTAACTATTGGAAAGGCCCGAGTCAAGTGAATCAGAAAGGGAAGTGGTTAATAAAAAGGATCTGGTCCGTATATTGCTCTGGGTATTCCTTTGGTGAGCATGGTAGTGCACGTGGCAATCCTTTCATCACGAGCACGGATTCCGTCATTCCGGAAGTCGCGAAGCGACTGTCCGGAATCCGGGGCAGACGAAGGTTTACTGGATACCCCTTCGACTTCGCTCAGGGTGGTGAGCCTGTCGAACCACGGATCGCGACTCCGTCGCGTCCGGCATGACATTTCGGACCTTTCTCTAATCGTCGACATGAAGATTAATGAGCAACTTCAATGACTAAAGTGCACAAAAGAAATCTCTGGCTCTCCTTGTCTCCCTGGGCTGTTCTGGGCAGCTTGGCCGTATTGGCGCCTATAGTCTTCTTTCTGGCCAGCAGCAGCATCAAGGAGAACAAGGAGAACATGACCAGACTTCTGGTTGAGAAAGGTGCTGCACTCATCCGCTCCTTTGAGGCTGGGGCCAGAACCGGAATGATGGGTATGGGCTGGGGCGGCACACAGCTGCAGCGCTTGCTGGTAGAAACTGCCAAACAGCCCGATATTCTTTACCTGGTAATAACTGATGAAAGCGGATATGCAGTTGCCCACAGCGACCCTGAACAAATTGGCGAACAATATAGAGATGCCCTGCTTTCTCCACAGGAAGTCGATACGGTGCAATGGCATGAGATCCAGGTAAACAGAGGCAATTCTGCCTTTGAGGTGTACAAGCGCTTCAAACCTATCAAGGGCATGCCGTGGCAGGGGCGCATGCGTCATCACGGCATGATGATGCGGGGGCCAGGGTCCGGCAGAGATCCGGCTGACAGGTCTTTGGAGAGCGGCCGGGATGGGCAAAATGGGCCGGCTTTATTTATATTCGTTGGTCTGGATATGAGTGCCATGGAAACGGCGAGAGTTGAGGCCAGGCGTCATACGGTGGCCATGTCTATTGGGGTGTTGCTGATTGGTCTTGCGGTAATGGTCTCCCTTTTTCTGGCCCAGGGTTATAAACTGGCAACCCGCGCCTTAGCCAAAATACAGGCTTTTTCAGACCAAGTAGTGGAGAATCTTCCCATGGGGCTTGTGGCCACAGACGAAAATGGCAAGGTGGCCGCTTTCAACCAAACGGCAGAGGCAATTCTAGGAGATTCGAGCCACAAGGTTTTGGGGGAAAAGGCGGCAGGGGTTTTGCCTCCAGAGCTATGGCAACTAACTGAGCTCCTGGCGACGAAGGGAACGATTGTCGAAGATGAAGTCGATTGCCAGACAATTCGAGGTACCGGACTGCCACTTAGAATTAGCGCTGCCGGTCTTCACGGCGAAGACAACACTTTTTTGGGTTATGTTTTTATTTTTCGTGACCTGATGGAGGTTCGACGACTGCAGCAGGAGGTGGAGAGAACGAAACGATTGGCCTCACTTGGAAGCCTGGCAGCCGGCGTGGCCCACGAAATTAGAAACCCTTTGAGCTCAGTTAAGGGCTTCGCCACTTATTTCAGGGACAAACTCAAGGATAATCCACAGGATCGAGATACGGCCACCACAATGATCCAGGAGGTGGAACGGCTGGACCGTGTCATCGGCCAACTACTGGAGTTCGCCCGGCCCAGCACCCTCAGAATAAAGCCGGTTCGGGTAGCTGATTTGGTCCAACACTCTCTCAAGCTCATCGATGGCGATGCCCGGGCAAAGGGGATCGAGATAAAATCCGAGGTTCCTTCCAACCTCCCGGACGTCTCTATTGATGCGGATAGAATGAGTCAGGTTTTGCTTAATCTTTACCTCAATTCTATGCAAGCCATGGGTGCACAAGGCATTTTGGAGGTTAAGGTTTCCAGGGATGAGACGAGAAAACTAACGACGATCATTGTTGCCGACAACGGGGATGGTATAGATCCAGCGGATCAGGAGCACATCTTTGATCCCTATTTTACCTCCAAGCCAGACGGTACCGGCCTTGGTCTTGCCATCGTGCACAAGATCATTGACGCTCACCATGGAACGGTAAAAGTGAAAAGTACACCAGGCCTCGGTACCACAATAGCTCTGATCCTGCCGGATGCAGAGGAGGAACAAGATCATGGCTAAGCTGAGTTCTCCGGGCAGTATACTGGTGGTTGACGACGATCGGGCTCATCGAACCATGCTACGCACCCTGCTGGGAGGGTGGGGATATGTGGTGCAGGAAGCGGACGATGGTGCTCGGGCCATCGAACAGGTACACGAAAAATCATACGATCTAATTCTGATGGACGTTCGTATGGTTGAAGTCTCCGGGCTGGAGGCCCTGTCTGAGATAAAGAGCTTTAATCCAGCCATCCCCATCATCATCATGACTGCTTACTCCTCGGTGGAGACGGCTGTGGAGGCCTTGAAAAAAGGAGCGTACGATTATCTAAGCAAACCTCTGGACTTCGATGAACTCGAACTGGCCATTGGCAGGGCCATGGATCATACTCGACTGAAAGAGGAAAATCGTGCCCTCAAAGAGAGACTTGGGGTCGGCTTCAACATCGGCGATATCATCGGTCGCAGCCGAGTTATGGTGGAATTACTGGAGACCGTGGCCTTAGTGGCGCCCACCGAAGCCACAGTACTCATCACCGGAGAATCTGGAACGGGAAAGGAACTCATTGCCAGCGCAATTCATTTGAACAGCCCACGCCGAGAGAAGCCATTCATCCAACTGAACTGTGCTGCCATTACTGAGACCCTGTTGGAATCAGAACTTTTCGGCCACGAAAAAGGGGCATTTACGGGTGCAGACCGCCGTAAGGAAGGCAGATTCCGACTGGCGAACCGTGGCAGCATCTTTCTGGACGAAATTAGCGAGATGTCCGTGGCCATGCAAGCCAAGCTGCTACGGGTGCTCCAGGAGCAGGAGATTCAGAGGGTTGGTGGAGAGGAAGTCTTGAGAGTTGATGTCCGGGTAATAGCAGCCACCAATAGAGACTTAAAAGCAGAGATTAAGGGTGGCCGGTTTCGCGAAGATCTCTACTACCGCTTGAACGTGGTTGCCCTGGCTGTGCCTGCCCTGAGGGAAAGACGCGAGGATATACCCCTTTTGGCCCAGCATTTTCTCGATTCTTTTGCTGAAAAAAACCGCAAACACATCAAGGGCTTCACCCCTCAGGCCATGGATCGGTTGGTACGATACGACTGGCCGGGAAACGTGCGTGAACTGATAAACGCTGTTGAGCGCGGTGTAATTCTGTGCCGGGGCGACTATGTTTCTGAAATGGATTTTCCCCTCTCGGTCAGCGATGTTCCCGCCCTGGAGCGGGAGGCGGTTAGAGAAGAGTTGCTGGCGGACCTACCCCTGGAGGAAGTGGAAAAGGTAACCATCTTGAAGACCCTCGAATCGGCAGGCGGCAACAAGAGCGAAACTGCGAGACGACTCGGCATCACCCGGCGAACTCTTCATAAGAAACTGAAAAAATACGGCGTAATGTAATCTCCAGTCAGCGACTCTCCAGTCGGGCCGAGCATACAAACCAGCTCCGGTTCACATATGCACCTCAGACCTTGAGCCGACCTCGACTTTTTGGTTTGGCAAGCTGTGTTAAGTTTTTATTAGTAAAAAGACTACGTCTCCAGCTTGCGGAGACGATTTTCAGCCTTTTTATCGCCATACGGGACATAATTCCTCCGCCCCTCCCTATCGCTGATTGTCGAAAGACGCGGCCCTTCCTTTATACGCAGCATTAGGTGAAACAACCCTGTGCCTTGGGGGAAATGCCCCAAAACAATTGATCTCCACTTGGGAATTCAATATTTACAGCTAGGCAATAATTCATGTTTTTCCAACTAGTTAAGGTTGCTGAGAAGCCAGGTTAGATTATTGGTATCTAGATTGAATATATAGGATAGAAAATAAAGACTCGCTGAAGAAAGGTAGAGGAAATAATCTCAAAGAGACTTCGACGCTATTGCAGTGCTGGAATGAATGAAGCGGGAGATGCAGCTATCCGTATAAGACAGAGCAGGATGCCTTAAACAGGAGAGAGACATGATGAGAAAATTGCCCGCCACCATATTAGCGAGGGGGCATTCAGGACGGTACCTAAATCCCCTCTTTCGGGCTTGCATTTTGGCGTGTGTTTTCTTTCTGTTGGCATGCTCCCAGAAGCGACCTGTGCTTTATCCCACTGACCATTTAGAGCAGGTGGAAAATGAGGTTGTCCAGGCTGACCTCGACGAGTGTATGCGTCTTGCCTCCGAACATGGCGCGAGTTCGAGTTCAAGCGGTAAGGTAGCAAAAGGTACTGCAGAGGGTGCGGCGGTTGGTGGAGCCGGTGGGGCTGCCGCAGGAGCTGTACTTGGCAGTCTCGGCCGCGGAGCGGCCGTTGGTGCTGCAGGGGGTGCTGCGGTTGCCCTCATGCGGGCCATTATTCGCTCCCGTGAGCCAGACCCAGTATTTCAAAGGTTCGTTGAGAGATGCCTACGCGAAAAGGGGTACGAGCCTATCGGCTGGAAGTAGGCAGGAGCGCAAGGTTCAATACGATAGCACAGACCGAGCTAACCGGATGTTACGTCCTTCAATTCTGCACAACACCAGACCAGATGGGCGAAGAGAGTCTATCACTGTTGTTGTTACTAAGAGGGCCATCATGAAAAGACTTTTTTCGTTTTGTGCCATAGCATTCATAATTCCCTTATTTGTAGGATGTTTCTCGTACACCAGCAAAAAATCACTGGGTTATAGAGATCATGTTAGCCCAGACCGAGTACTTGTCCTGCTCTTGCCCTCAATAGGTGGGAAGGGTTCACATTATGAGACAAATGGTTTTATAGAGGCAGTGCGAGAAAAAGGATTTGAGGCGGATTTAAAAATACTTGATGTGAACCCGGGTCTCTATTTCCGGGGCAGAATTATCGAGTTGATGAAAACTGAGTTGGTTGACCCGGCAAAGGCCTCCGGTTATGAGAAAATCATCCTCGTTGGCACTTCCTTGGGCGGACACGGTGCACTACTTTACATGATGCAATATCCGGAAGACGTCGATGGTGTGGTTGTTCTTGCCCCTTTTCTTGGATGGGGCCTCGTTGCCGACGAGATCAAGGAGGCAGGTGGCCTGGGGAAATGGGAAGATTGCCCTGCCCTTGAATGGAACTACCCCTGTAATATGTGGAAGCTGTTGAAAGAATATGTATCAGATCCGCTCAAGCGAAGCACCATCATTCTCGGTTACGGAAAAGAGGATGGATTCGCCAAGCAGAACAATCTCCTAGCAAAAGAGTTGCCGCCAAAAAACGTCTTCACAGTGACCGGCGGACATGACTGGGTGACCTGGAAGAATTTGTGGATAGAGGTGTTAGAGTACTTCCGTTTCAACTGCTCACAGAGCGGCCAGGAGACTTGCCTGATCGACGTAAAGAGGATAACTGGGTAGAAGGCTTTATATCTGTTTTACCCACTTAAGAACTCTTAAAAATCCTTCAAAATGATTGAGGATAACATCGAATTTAAGCTCAAAAACAGGTTGTCGGAATTAGACACACTGTACCGGAATCTAGAGCGGTTAGGAGACTCGCTTGGTTTATCAAAGAAAAACACACTTGCGATAAATCTTTCATTGGACGAACTCATCACCAATACTATCTCATACGGATATACAGACAATCTCGACCACTGGATCAAGGTCGTTATTTCCCATGAAGATGGACTCCTCATCATATGCCTTGAAGACGATGGAATTCCCTTTAATTCCGTAGTGGAACCTCCACCGGATCTTGAAATTCCCGTTGAGAAACGCAGCCTCGGTCAACTTGGGATTCACTTCACCAAACATTTTATGGATGACTTGATGTATGAAAGGCGTGGCAACAAAAACAGTCTGACTATGATAAAAAGAGTTCAAAATGATTGAGCAATCGTTTAGAGTTGGTAATAGGTCAAAGAGAAAATCAACCTAGTGAGCCTGGATGTAAGGTCGAAAGGAAGTTCTTATCAGTCAGATGAAAACGTTAACTCCGAAATTTACATGGATTCCGCTAGGTGTTGCCGGCGGCTTGCTGGAGGACAATCTTTCCGCTCATCTGATTGCCCCCATTGGATCTGATAACTTTATCTGCATGGATGCGGGTACTCTGTTATCGGGCTTAAAAGCTACCTGTGAAGCAGGTTGCTTTCATGATATTCCCGTTCCTGAAGATTCCGATCTTTCCCCTGAAGGGCATATTCTGATGAACCATATCCGGGCATACCTCATTTCGCATCCCTACCTGGATCATACCATGGGCCTGGTAGTCAATTCTCCCAATGACTCCCCAAAACCAATTATGAGTTTGGAAGGGACCCTCAGCGATATTCAATCTCATATCTTTAACTGGCGTACCTGGCCTAATTTTGGAGATATCGGAGAGCCTCCGTGCCTGGGATTATACCGCTATGCGACGCTTTCACCGGGAGTGCGTACCCATATAGAAAACACAGAGATGTCTGTTCAAGCCTTTCCACTCTCACATGGCACCCATACTGATTCAACGGCTTTTTTAATCGAATCAAATGGGTATTATGTCTTGTACATGGGTGATACGGGGCCCGATGAGGTTGAAGGACGTTCTACTACCCAGGATCTGTGGGAGCGAATACTTCCTCTCATCCAGGAAAGACACCTTCAGGCCATCTTTATTGAAAGTTCTTATGTTGATGAACGACCCGATAGTGAACTCTATTCACATTTAACTCCTAAATGGGTTATCAATGCTTTCCACCAGCTGGCCGCAATGCTTGATTCTAAGCAAACCCGACTTGTCGTCGGGGTTGAGCCCGCTGCAGATTGTTCGGGAGCAATTGCAGTCTCATAATGATCTTCGGCTGCGGCTTATTTTTGCCGAACAGGGCAAGCGGATGGATCTATAAAAATAACCAACCAGCTCTGAAGAAAAGAATGAAATACCAGAGACTGGATAGCAGCAACCGAGAGAAAAAGGAGGTAATAAACATGCCAAGGAAAGCGAAAAAAAAGTTTGCCTATCAAAGTTTTTACAAGGTTTGTAAGTATCGCTTGGATGAAACCGATGGAGCTAAATGCAAGCCTTTCCAGGAGTTGACCAATCAAGGCCATGATGTTGAGGCAGCTTGTCAGATGGACCTCTGTCCTCTCTTATGGGAGAAAAGAGCAGCTGCCTTGGGAGAAATTGGTCTGAGAGAAGAGATATGCGTTGTTGCTGGCGATGATGATAGTCATGAAGAGTCATCAAGCCAGTAAGCTGCTAAGCTGAGTTTCCTTTTGCATCGCCTCCAGAGAGGGTTGACGGGAGTTGGCGAAACTTCTCAACTCAAGTGAATTTCTTGGCTGGAAAAGTGTGGTCAGGAGAATTGAAAAGCTGATACACTCTAGGTCGACCTGTGAAATGAGAGTATTAGGTTTTATCACTGAGCCGGTTATCGAAATACGTGAACACTTGTCCAAAGGTTATCTTTCCCAAAATAGAAGTAAATCATTAAAACCGCGGTTTCAAACAATAAGTCGGGATTGGCCTTCTGAAAGTTTATATTACATACTTTAATCCACACCTATGAAGAACCTACTACCACATATCGTAGTCATTCCCCTAGAGTCTGATATAAACAGTTCTGCTATATATGTCTACTCCCGACCATTAGGAAATATTTTAGGTATGTTTTTCAGATCTTCGCCAATGCAACCAATTATTTGAAGTTGGAAGTGCAGCTTCCTCCCAAGGTCAAATAATTTCAGACCAAGTCAAAAATTAAGGGCTTAGCACTTATTCGCTAAGCCCTTAATTTTATTAAAAACAGGGAGTCCCCAAGGGTACTCCCTGTTTACCCCAGTTCTTATCTGCGTCTCATCGAACGACATAATTACGTTGAGTTTTACCCATCACGGAGACATCGAAAGCCGCTGCTTGTCTAGGTAAAAAAGAATTCACTACAAGGAATTTTAAGCAAAACAAGTGCACTAGCAAGCGTCAAACGGAGACTTGACCCCATTGACGAATGGGGGTTCTTATCAGTGGAGAATTTCCCACCGGTCACGCAACGTCCCCATGCCCTGACAGCCCTTGCGTAATCGCCGTAAGCCACCCTCGGACTATCAGGGGATCTTTCCCCTTCAGTGAACGAGTCAAGTGTTTTTTTAGCTGAGAGGGCAGGTTTGCCCTGGGATCTCTGAAGTACATCAGCGGGGCGTGCTCTTCGCCACGGCCGTACTCTCCTGTAAGTGGACTCACGGCGTACTCGCGGTTGTGCTTAGCAGCAATGGAATCCGTTCGCCGCCACTCGCCCACCGATCGATCGTAGCGCACCTGTGGAGCACTACCATAGGCCTTTATCAACTCGTAGATGTGGGTGGCTTTGTTACGAACCAGCATAAGCTCGGTTACCAGTTGCTGCCGCTCATCATCGGTGAACTTACTCAGCTTTCCTTTCTCGATTTTTGCAGCCAGACGGTCTGCACCTTCTCTGCTCGCAGGGAGACTGGCCCCTTTGAGTTTCTTCGCTTTGGTATGGACCTCGAGCAGAAGCCGCCGCGACTTCTCGTCCAAAACCTCCACAACCTTGGACTTTTGGAGAAATTCTTCCATGGCAACGGTGGCGTCATCAGAAAGCTTTATCGACTCTTCGGCGCCCATAGAATGGGAACCTAACAGGCGCATCACCAGTCGGTAACAATCGTTATCCCAGGTACGCATTGCTCGCATTGCCCGGCCTCGTAATTGCTGCCAGGCGGTAACATTCCGAGTAGCAGTAGCGTCGATAAGGATGTTCGGCTTGATGACATTCCAGCCAGTGCGTGCCCATGGTGAAACAATAACCATAGTGATCGGCAGGGACTCGGCGTCAACTATGCGTGAGGTGAGGTCGTACATGAGTTGCTTGCGCTCTCCCTGGGCTATTTTCACTACAAAGAACTTTTGGATGACACCGCTCACCTGTTGCAGTTGAGCAACATGTGCTTCAAGGAAATAGGTGGCAATAATGGCATAATCAAAAAAGGTATCTACCAGTTTGCGGAGATGATATTGTTTCAAACTCAACCGGGCCAATAGTTTGTTTTCGATCGATCCCAGCTCTGCTCTGACAACTTCTTTTCTCAAAAATCTAAGGACCTCGTGGTCGAATTGCCTCGGCCTCGGAGCACGAACCTTTGATAACTCTCGTATGTATAAGCCGAGAAAACCATTAAACGATCTTTGAAGGTCGAGCTGTTGGTCAGCGGTCAGGTCCATCCCCTGTGTTATCAGGGAAAACAGAGCGTCGCCAATCTCGCCGAGCATTATCTCCTGCTTTATGAAGTCAGCAATGCGAGTCGGAAGTACATTGCCTTCATCCCAGGGTAAGTATATCTCGCTGGACAGCACAGCTATTGTGGTAAAGCGTTTGTCTCCCAGCATCTGAGCAAATACCCCGGCTACGCCACTGTAACCTGGTGCTGCCGTACCCCTCTGCCAATGTATGCGCTTCCCGGCATCAAAGATTATTACGCCGGTTACATTTCTTGCCGCCCGTTCTGCAGCAATAATCGACTTGATGCAGTCCACCCGGCCTTCACCCGCGCGGAGATAAAAGCTTTTGAGACTGCCATATAAACCCACGATGGTAGTCGCCAGGCCGTCCCTCACTTTCTCGGAGAGATCAGAGATTGATGAAGCCTCATCCGGCAACCCAAGCATAGCTTGGCCATCAAAGGTGTCTGCAAAACCCTTGGCCTTTAACCTGCGCATTATGTCAGGAAGGTAGATCTGTTCCGTTAAATCCTTTCTTATTTTTTTAAGCCGCAGACAAAGATCCCGGAATTGCTTAAATCTGTCTTGCTGATCATTTTTGCTCATTTCTCCGACTGTATTTCCCACAAGATCCTTATCTGACCAATTTTTTACCATTTGAATGACAGTGATGAGGGCAAGTTCGTTCAAGTTGAGATTACCCCCGGTTTCCCAAGCCTCAAAACGCTTTTGCAACAACTCATCCCGGTTTTTTTGCCCTGCGTACATCCTGAGAACATCCCGGCCCACGGCAACACGCTCTTCCATCGAAATGGTGGCAAACCACTCCCTGAGTCTAGCGCTGCCCACTAGTTCTATGAATTCGTGGAGAAGCCCTTTGTATTCTTCCAGAAGGTCTCGTATGCCCTGTTCTCTATCGGAGTACGCAAAAGGCACTCCGAACTCTGCAAAAGGTGCGACAAAACCGTAGGCGATTAGATCGGCAGCGGGCAAGGTGTACACCAACTGCAACCCCAGATTCTCAAAGCGGTTACGGTACGCAGCTGCTGTGCCCGAAAAACCAATGAGTCCCCGGAGGCTGCCATCCCGAAGCCATACGGTAAGAAGACGGGCAACATCGGCCGAGACACTGCTCAGGTCTTCAACCATCTTGTGTACTTCATCCAAAATGACATACTGGATACCGCTTCCCTGAAGAAACATCTCTATTGAATTCTGATCAAACCCCCCCTTTCCTATGCCGGAACCTGCTTGTGCTAGGGCGGTGTATGTCATTACGAGGATAGAAGGTGATGTCCCCATGGCTCTGCGCTCAGCTTCAAGGGCAATGGGCGTTCCGGTGAATATCATGTCTGGAGCAAGGCGTAAACCGATGGGTTTATAACAAAGTTCTCCGAGCCACTGTTGTTGATAGTTCACTGTCGGAACCAGTATGAGGATGGACTCTCCAGGAGACATTGCCTGTAACCAGTCCTGAATACACATCATTCCGATCATGGTCTTGCCGCTACCCGTGGGAGCCTCGATAACCTGACCCTTGTAACCATAGCCTCGGAAGATAACGTAGGCCTCATGTTGGTAAGGACGTGGGTATAGTGAGCCAATCAAATCCGCATGGTGCTTCAGGCTAAGACCAGGTACAGGGGTTCTACTCAACTCCTTAGAGGCAGCAACAAACAGATCAGCCGTCTCTCGACTGAACCCGGTTAAGTCTGTGAAGAAACCCTGGAAGGCCTGTCTTCGGCTGGCAATTTCAAGTAAACCGTGAAAATCGCCACGTTCAAAAGCATGATAGAGTTTCGTACCAAGGAGAGCTTGGAGGCTGGCCCGATCAAGATTTATAGCACTGTATGGCCGCTTCGTTCGGGTAAAACCATCTGTAGCTTTCTCAATGTGGCCCTTTGCAACAAGATTGTCGATATGTTTTTGGATCATCTTACTTTTTGCGCTCGCCAGCAAGTGCAGTTCGTTTACACCCTGGGTGATAGTGTCAAGGTCCAGCGCTATCACAGTTTCCTGGAGAACCTCCACGATCAAATCCTCGAAAAGTCTCGTTCGCATTTCTTTGTCAAGGCTAAGGACGAGCGGAACGCTCGTGGGTGCAATTTCGTGCATGTGGTGGAGTGGTTGATGGAGAGAAATCAGGTTGTGCAAGGCCGCATTGAGCAACGGCTCCTGACGTTCTGATAGGGCGTGGCGTAATATAGCCATGGTACGGCTATAATAACGAGCTAACAAGTAAAAACGGGCGCGCATCGAGGCAAGGTCTCCGCTTTGCTGGGCTTTTTCGAAATCCCGGTGTAAAGCCTCGGCTAAACCTTGTGCACGCCAGTACTTTGTGGGTGGAGTTTTCGACACCGGGGCTTCGCTACCCAACGTAGAGGAAAGTTCCATCATCGGGGAGGTCTCTACATCTAGCGTCGGTTCTAAGCTTTCGTCTTCCAGCTCTTCAGGTTTCATAGGTCATCACCCTCCGCCTGTATACCCTAAACAAAGGCCGTAGATGGAAATACCATCTGGTGTTTTATGAAGTGGCAAGGTTACCGTAAATCGAGCCCATTTCTTCTTGCCCTAATCATCTTGGGTCCCGACTGAAATTTTCCCATTCCTGATCAAGGCCACTTTGATTCGCTCTACTAGCTCCCGAGGGCTGAAGGGTTTGATGATATAATCATCAGCACGCCCGGCCAACCCCTTCATCACATCTGCCTCCTCTCCCTTTGCCGTCAATAAAATAGCAATGGGCGCTTTGTCGCCCAGCCTTTCCTTGACCTCGGCAACGACCTGGTATCCATCCTTTTTCGGCATCATCACATCTACAACAATGACATCGGGTTTCTCAGCCAGTGCTTTTTCTATGCCTTCCTCTCCATCTCGGGCAGTTGAAACCTCGAAACCGGCCTTACTCAGTTTTATTCGGACCAATTTAAGGATATCGTCCTCGTCGTCAATTGTTAGGACACGAATCGCCATGACAAGCTCCTTTAAAGATAAATAATTAATGAAGGGCCTAGACTAATTGAGAGGCTTTTCTCTGAACATATTGAGTAACAAAAAATACATATTTTCGTTTAGACGATTGAATCGGAATGAGCGTACTTTCAAGTGTACGTAGACGATCGATTTAGGAATTCTGTTGAACTTACCTAACCTGCTTTTTGCAATAGATCAAAAGGATTTTCACTTTTTTTCTAGAGTAGAATTATAGTCAAGGCTTGGAGGGCTGTCAAATGACACAGCTGTTATGGTACTTTGCCGAACCACCCTTCTTCCCCAAAGATGTGGCCAGCCTTGCCTTTTTCAGTGC
>CAMYLW010000007.1 GCA_947259475.1 Thermodesulfobacteriota bacterium | reverse complement strand
TCCTTTACTCCAAGGTCCGGATCAAAGAATGACACACAACAACAATGATATACTTTTTGATGAGTTGGAAAAACGTATTGGCTACAGTTTTCGCAACCGGCGTTTGCTCCTCAACGCTCTCTTGCATCGGTCTTACGTAAACGAAAATCCGCATCTGAATTTGACGGATAATGAGCGGTTAGAATTTCTGGGCGATGCTGCCCTGGACCTAGCTATCAGTCATTTATTGGTAGATCGCTTCCCCCAGTACGATGAAGGCAAGCTTTCCCGGCTCAGGGCCGGTATTGTCAACGAGCAACAGTTGGCTTTGGTTGCAGCAGAACTAAACCTGGGTGTGGCTCTGCACCTGGGTAAGGGTGAAGAACTCAGTGGCGGTCGCGAAAAACCATCCCTTTTAGCTAATACCTACGAGGCCATGCTGGCTGCAGTGTATCTTGACGGAGGTCTTGAACCCCTTATGAATATGGTAAAGGTTCACTTCTCTCTCTTTGTCTCCGAAAAGGAGGATCTACCACAGGCTCTGGATAAGGACTACAAGACACGTCTACAAGAGGTATTACAAAGCCGGGAGAAAACCGTGCCTCACTACCGCTTGGAGGCTGAAGAGGGGCCGGATCATAACAAGAGGTTCCGGGTTAGTGTCTGGTTAAAGGATCAACTCCTTGCTTTGGGCGCTGGGCCCACGAAAAAATCTGCCCAGCAGAAGGCCGCAGGTAGGGCCCTGCGATTGTTAGAGGGAGAAGACAAGAATAGTAATAAATAAACCGGACACATAGCGGTAAAGGTAAAAAAATCCGAACAATGTTCGAAGTCTCAAAATTCAAATGACAAAAACTTCAAGTTTTGAATATTAGCAGTTTCGAACATTTGAAAATTCGAATTTTGAATTTGTTTCGTGCTTCGGATTTAGAATTTCGAATTTGCTAAAGTGTGTGGTCACGCTGTGGAAGGCCGTTGAACATGAAAACAAGACCTTTCATTATCCCCATCTTTATCCCCCAAGAAGGATGTCGGCACCGGTGTGCCTATTGCGACCAGCCGACAATCAGTGGCGCATCTCAGGCTTCCTGGAGCCCGAGTTCGATCCGCGAACATGTGGGGAGCTACCTGGACAACTGTGACCGCTATCCCGTCCAAGTAGCTTTTTATGGTGGCTCTTTTACACTCTTACCCGAAGCCCGCCAGCGTCTCTTTCTCGAGTCTGTTCAGGAATTTCTCAAACAAGGTCTCGTACATTCCCTCCGGCTGTCCACTAGGCCCGATGCCATTGAGGCAAGCAACTTACGTTTCTTACAAGCCATGGGAGTAAAAACCATTGAGCTTGGCGCCCAGAGTCTTTGCGACAGTGTACTCAAAGCTGCAGCGAGGGGACATTCCAGCAGAGAAGTATGTGAAGCAGCTCTAAAGGTGCAACAATACGGCTTTGAGATGGGTCTTCAATTGATGCCAGGTCTACCCAGAGATAGTCGAGAGACTTTTCTCCGAACCGTTGATAAAAGTATTGCTTTAGGTCCCAGCTTTGTTCGCCTTTACCCGACCGTGGTGTTATCCTCCACTCCATTGGAGCACCTCTACCGCAAGGGCCGCTACAGGCCGCTGTCTTTAGCGCAGGCGGTGGCCTGGTGCAAGGAGGCCAAACAACGTTTTGCCACTGCGGGGATCCCCGTTATCAGGATAGGTTTGCAACCAACCGTCACCCTGGAGCAACCTGGACGTATTGTTGCCGGCCCTTATCATCCTGCCTTTGGACAATTGGTGCTTTCTTCCATCTGGAGTGACCGAATCTCACCAGTTCTGAAGAAAGCCAGTCTTCAGTCCCAGCGGTTGCGCATCCATGCTGCACCGCACCAGTTGGCCGATATCCGGGGCCATCGAAATGATAACATCAAGGGGTGGTTGACTGAGCTGAAACTAACCTCGTTGAAAACGGTAGCGAGTGATCAAGGTGGGCAGGAGGGATTTAAGGTCACCACCCAGTAAGGTGTGTTGTTCTTTGCTCTATCGGCCGGTGCAGTGACCGGCCCTGTGTTGCAATTCGTCATCCCGGCCAAGTCCGCCTGGGGCGGACGCGAGCCGGGATCCAGACAACGTCCCCGCGAAGGCGGGGAACCAGAGACCAAATGATGTCATTGTAGTTTTCTGGATTCCGGATCTCGCCCCGCAAAGCGGCGCTCGTCCGGAATGACGGGTTCGGCGAATTGTGACATAGTTTCCAAAGGGAGAGGTGCGCAGTGGAGGGATCGTGGAAAGAAAAAGCCCCGGATTTCCCGGGGCTTTTTCTTTCAGTGTCTGTTTATGGAAGATTAATCAATAGGATTTAGCTCTCTCTCCCTTGGAAACATGGGCAGGTAACGATAGGAAAGTGAGAGTAGCAACGCACCATATGCCAGCACGCCAACAGTGGGTGCCCACTCCTGCCAGGTGGGAATGTAGATTTGTAGCTCTTCGAAGGGCAATACCGGCAACGCCAGGTTCTGAATGGTAAAGACGAAACGATTGATGACTATGCCGGTGCAGTTCAGAACGCAGGCAACGATTAGTAAGACATCATCCTCCCTGGCTTTCGGGATGAGCAGAATAATGGCCGGGAGAACACCGCATACACCCAGTTCAGCGACAAGGAGCCACATACCATATGGTCCCTGGAAAAATTCGGTGAAACTCATTCCCATTTTCGGTGCCGTGTGAGTTGCCCACCACCAGGTATCCAGGAATTTAAAAATGAGGTAAAAAGTGAGCAGGTACCCGGTGACTTTGGCCAGCAGCGAAATGGCCTCACGCCGTACCAGCTGTTTCCGCGACACACCCTGTACCATCTTGCATACGAGAATGGTCAAGGCCGGGCCGGAAGCTATCGCTGAGGCTACAAAAAGAAAGAAGGTCCAGGGCCAGATGAAAAATCCCGCGCGAAAGGCGAATGGCCGCGCAAACATCACCCCGTAGAGACCGCCCAGGGAACCCTGGTGGAAAAAGCTCAAAAAGGTTCCGGTGGCCGCAAACACCACCATTATCTCATGCAGATTGTGGCTGAAATAGTGGAACTCGGGCACCTTGTCCAACTGTCGGTTTTCGAGAATTAAAGGTATGTATTCTACGGTTAGTACAATGGTGTAGCAGGTGATACAGAAAATCACTTCGGTGAGCATGGAGTGCACATTGGGATGCCAGAAAGAAAACCAGCCCCGAATGGGTTGGCCAATCTCCAGCAGCAGAACAAGCTGGGCGCCAGTGTAGCAGATGAAGCCAACAACCACGGCCAGGTTGATGATATCCTTGAGTTCCTTCTTACCGATCACGTACGTGAGAAAACCGGTGAAAAAGGCACCTGCTCCAAGAGCAATGATCGCCAGGTCCGCGGTGATATACAGACCAAAACCAAAAGAGTCGTTAAGGCCGGTCACATTCAGTCCCTTCCACAGGACCATGAACCCACCCAACACGCCCCAACCGATGACACCGAAAATCACCAGCAACCAGAGGCTGAAACCCTTGAATGAACACCGCTTTACCCCTTCAGGGATTAATGCTGAATCCATGGTTTTCCTCTCTTCTCCATGGTGGATTTAATTCAAATCAAGTTAGTTCGCTTCGCTCACAATCGGAAAGTTGGAATACTGGAATAGTGGAATAATGGTTCAAGAGGAATTAGACCAACTAATAATATGGACTCTTCCGCTTTTAGCCCCCATTCTTCCATCACTCCAACATTCCATTAATCCAGTAGCGCGGCATACAACATCTTATACGAAAAGCCTTTTGACCTCACTTGTTTCTAGAAACTCTGCGATGCTAAACAACGTTATCTGCCAGCTTGCGAATCCAGTCCTGACTGCTCAAGTAGTAAACCTTGGGTTTGGTTTTGAGCTTTTCCAGGAGACGGAAGGCATTACGACTCTTGGCCAGTTTGGCCACCTCGCTATGGGAATCCAACAGGTTGCCAAAGGTCATGGCCTTGGCAGGGCAAGACTCCACGCAGGCTGGCACGTATTCACCCTCCTCAAGCTCCCGCCGTCCATCCATATAGGCCCGGTCTTTCGCTCGTTGTAAGCGGTGGATACACATGGTGCATTTTTCCACCACCCCCCGCATTCTTGTTGAGACATCCGGGGTGAGCATTTCTTCCATGGGCTCAGGCCATTTAGGATCCCACCAATTGAAATAGCGTGCATGGTATGAACAAGCGGAAATGCAGTACCGACAGCCAATGCACCGTACCGGAATGTGGTTCACCAGGCCGGTCTCTTCGTCTCGGTGCGTGGCATTTACCGGACAGACAAAGGTACACGGTGGGTAAGGGTAAGGGTGATGGGATGAGTCGCAATGCTGACACGGTCTGGGCATGTAAGCCTTGCGGTGTTCCGGATAGGGCTTGCCATTGTCGAGATAGAAGACCTCGAGCCAGGTAATGGATCGTAGCTTGTCGGTCTCATCTTCTCTGAAAGAGACATTGTTCTCCTGCTGGCAGGCCACAGAGCACGCCATACAACCGGTGCACTTGTCAACATCGATGACCATGCCATAGCGAACTCCGCTTGACTTGTTCCCACTCATTTCCTACCTCATACTTTGGAGATTTTCACCCGAGTTCCCCACCAAGTGGTAAGGCCGGTGACTTGATCTTGCTGGGCCACCAGAATCACATTGGCGTTGACTCCTTTGCCCTTGATGAAAGAATCGAAACCACTGTGTCCCAGACCAGTGGGGATAAAGACCACATCAGGCCGCGCCGCTTCAGTCAGGTGGACACGGACTTTGAGCGTACCCCGCTCGGTCTGAAGTGCAACCCGATCGCCCTCCTTAAGGCCCATGTTGGCAGCGGTCTTAGGGTTGACCTCGACAAAAGAGTCGTTCCCTTTTAGTTGGAAGTCAAAGAGCATCTTGGTCATAAAAGGCGGATTTGCCACCGGACCGTTGGTGATGGCCATCGTCTCGTAGGGCATTAGAAGTAATGGATAATCACGCGGATCGCCAGCCGGCTCTACCGGTTTGAAGTGCGGTAGGTAGGTGAGATCATTCCCCCTGATGCCAACCTGCCGCATTTTTTGGCTATAGAATTCGAATTTGCGCGAAGGGGTTGTAAAGGCCGACTCCCACGAGGGCATGGCCTCAGAGGTATCGAACCAGCAGGCGTGTTCGATAAGCTTCTCCCACAGGTCGTCAAAGGAATCATAGTTGGGGGCTAATTGTCGGCCCTGGCCGCCTTTCCACGGTTGCAGCCATGGCTCATCCGCCACTTGACCCCGGCCTGCGTCAGCCAGTCCCTTCACCCGCTCCTTCAAAGAGGTTTCATAATCGGACCAGGGAAAACTTGCCCCAACACTTCCGCCAAGGGATTTTGCCAATTGAATAAGCACATCGCCTGGATGTCTCGTCTCAAACCGCGGGCTCAAAATTGGTTGGCTCAAGCCGAAGACCGCGTATTGCAGCCCTGGCGGTGTGGGTGCGTCTTCCAACCTCTCCAGGTAGGTCGGAGACGGAAGCACAAGATCGGCCAACTGGGTGGTTTCGTCCATAAACGAAGAGAAGGAAACCAAGGTACCAATCTTGTCCAGGGCCGCCAGAAAGGGCTGGACATCGGCAAGGCTATGGGCGGGATTGGCCTCGTGCACCCAGAGCATTTCTGCAGGATAAAGGTTCCCCTCGCCAACGTTTTTGACAAAGTTATTAAATAGCTGCCCCGGCAAGGGGAATTGGCTCCCTTTCGAACCGTCCACCCTGGGCTGTTTTGAGCCCTCCAGACTCGTAGCATCCAGTACTACTTTAGGCCACTGAGCCAGAGGTAGCTTTGGCGTCCTGGTTACTCCACCTGGCTTGTGTAGGCTGCCCACCAGGGCGTTGAGGCTCTGCACCGCAAGGAAGTCATACATACTACCTTGCATTCTCCCCTGTCCCCAGCCACTCAGGGCAACAGCCGGTTTGGTTCCCGCGAACTCCCGTGCCAGTCCTACAATCTTCTCTTTCTCCACTCCCGTGATTTCAGCCACCTCTTCCGGAGTATAGTTCTGGCGCAGCAGCCTTCTGAACTCATTGAAGCCGTGCGTATATTTGTTTACAAAGGTACGATCGTAACGTCCCTCACTCACGATTACTTGGGCAAGACCCAAAGCAAGTGCCGCCTCTGTACCTGGAGCAACAGCCACCCATTCATCGGCCTTGGAAGCACTCAGCGAACCTCTCGTCGCCACCTGGATGATCTTGGTGCGATCTCGCTTGGGATTGCTCCGCCAACCACCAAATGCCATCATCATGCGGTTGGGAGAACCCCAGCCTTCGATGTAGCCACTGCCAAAACTTACGACCATCTTGGCGTTTTCCAGGTCATAGCCGAGAGCACCACTGTTTCCCTGGCTAACAAACAACCCCAACGACTCTGCGTCAGCCGCAGCCGGCATCACCATGTAGTTCGGCGAGCCGTAAGCGTGGAGAAAACGAGCGAAGAGATCGGGGACAGTGCCCTCGCGTTTACCGCTCACACAGACAAGGCCTCTGGCCTTTTGCCTCATGCGGCGCAGTTTGATGGAGAGGATCTCCAGGGCCTCATCCCAACTAATGGCTTTCATAGTCTCGAGGTCGCCCCGCTTGCCTGTTTGCTGCAGCGGCGTTTCAATCCGGCTGGGACCATACAAGTACTGGAGCCCGGCAGCGCCCAAGGGACAAATCCCTCCCTGGTTAACTGGGTGGGTGGGGTTGCCATCAATGTTGACCGCACGCTTTTCCTCAATGAGCCGAACCCTGACGCCGCAACCACCGGGGCAAAGCTGACAAACAGTATTCGCCGTGGTGGCGCCACCCCTCTCCGGTGAAGGCCGCCAGAACCAGTTCTGGCTCCAGATGGCGGTGTCATCCGCCATTTTCCACGGCAGCGGCGACAACAGCGTTCCGCCCACCCCTCCTGCAATCAGCTTAACGAAGGCTCTTCTGTCTAATTTCATAAGATCCTTCCCCTTAAATGACTAGCCTCGCCTGCTCTTACTTATGACAGACGTCACAGCTGTTAGACACATGCTCCCGGGCATGACAATCTTCACACACGTACATTTTCATGATTTCATTGGGGTAGCCAGTGAGCCGGTTAATTTTGACCGGAGGAGCCTCGGTCTCCTCTGTTACGTCCCGATGGCAGTCCGTGCATTCCATCTCTGCCATCTTCACATGAGCAGCATGCGAGAAGAAGACGTTGTCAGGTTGTCGCGAATAGGAAATCCAAGGAATTTCTTTCTCCGGCTCGACAAATTCTGACACCAGCATTGCCTCACTTTCGGTTTCTCCTTGAGGTTCTTCATGGCACTCAACGCAAGCAGCCAATTGGGGCTTGCCGGCATAAGTTCCATCGTCTCGGAAAGAGTGACAATCTTCGCAACTCATGCCCGCCTCTTCCTGGTGGAGGGCGTGGTTGTAATTGATAGGCTGGTATTGGGTAGAAAAAAGAAGTTGTGGGAATACAACCCAACCAACAAACAGTGCACCCGTGAAGCCTACTACAAAGAGAAGCCAACCTAGTAGACCCGAATTTTGTTGCTTGTTTTCTCCGGTCATGGAACGCCTCAATATGTTGGAGTGCTGGTTTAAGGAATGCAAGGTGAGACATTGCGGCGAGATCACACTTCCCGGCCTGCATATTTCACAGAGGGAACGGAGCCAGGATCGCGCCAAATAAAGCTTTTTTTCACAAGATAAGTCTTTACTTTTCTACCGACTTCCCTCCTCTTTGTCAAGAGAAAAGGTTTTCAAGAGTCAGCCCCGTGATGGTCTCCAAACCGGGACTTTTACCTGCCTTGACACGAGGGCAAGGATTTCCTTATTCTGGGGTAGACTGGGCAATCTTTGAAGGACATTCTCCGGAGGGAGCTTGCTCCTACAGAAATGGTATTAATTGGTACCCGTCATGTAGGAGCAACCTTTGGTTGCGATCAGAGGTTTTGCGACTAACTTTTTTCGCAAGCAGAGCTTGCTCCTACAGAAATGGTGTTAATTGATACCCGTCATGTAGGAGCAACCTTTGGTTGCGATCAAAAAAGTAATGGGCTAATTCATAGTAGTCAGTAGCAAGATAGACTCGTTTTACTTCTTATCCTTTTAACGCTGAGTTCCGACTCCTGGATTTTAGTCCTTTGCCTTACGCCTTGTGCCTTGTACCTTGTGCCATATGGCCTTGGAACAGACTGTTTATTTATAAACTCAAATGTTCGTGGTTAACCACGCAAGGATTATGTTATGGACCTGCGTCGACTAGAGGTCTTCTGCAAGATCTATGAACTGAAAAGCTTCTCTCGGGCGGCAGAGGCCTGTCTGCTCTCTCAGCCCACTGTGAGCGAGCACATTCGCCATTTGGAGACTCATCTGGAGGTGCGGCTCTTTGATCGCCTTGGCCGGGAGGTGGTACCCACCCGCGCAGGTGAGATTCTCTATAATTACGCTCGCCGCATGCTCAATCTCAGACGAGAGGCAGGCCAGACTCTTGAACGTTACCGGGGAAAGATGTCTGGTGATCTGGAGCTAGGAGGTAGCACCATACCCGGCCAGTACATCCTTCCCTCCCTTATTGGCCGCTTTAAGGTAAACTTCGCCGATATTTTCATAAAGCTCGTCATTGCCGATACTATGAAAATAACCAACATGGTCCTCGATGGTGGACTGGAGCTTGGAGTAGTCGGGGCTAAAATAAAGAACAACAAACTGCAGTTCGACCAGCTGTTTGACGATAAACTGGTGTTGGCGGTGTCACCTGACCACCGTTGGGCGAAACGGTCAGCCATCAGGTTGGAGGAGCTTCCACAAGCCCCCTTCATCATGCGCGAGCAAGGCTCGGGAACCAGGATGACGATGTTGGAGATTTTGGAGCAGGCAGGGTTCGACTCCAAAAAATTCAAGGTAGTGGCGGAGATGGGGAGCACCGACGCCATCCGCCAAGCCATTAAGGCCAAGGTGGGAGTCTCGATTCTGTCACACCGTGCAATTGCCGACGAACTGCAATTCGAGCAACTATGTCACATCCCCGTCAAAGGGCTTTCTTTTACCCGCCATTTCTATTTGGTCACTCACAACAAGCGCTCCAGATCACCGGTGGGCCAGGCCTTTGTGGATTACCTCATCGAAAATCGAGAAAAATAAAACCCGAATTTCGAAGCACGAAGCACGAAACAAATCCAAAATACGAATGTTTCAATGTCACAAACACTGCTGAATTGAATCGAATAAGAAGTTTTGGTCATTTGAAACTGGGGCCCCGCCCGAAGGGTGGGGAGTCCGGAGGACCAATTTTGAAAATTCGATATTGTTTCGGATTTCGATATTCGGATTTCGGATTTTGCGGTGCACCTTTAAACTCCAACTTGAAATTTGTCCTGCCTCGGTGACCTGTTCAACCCCTTGGCACAAGGTAATATCCCTTAGCACTTGACAAAATCTCATCTATGTGTTTATTAAAAACGCCTTTATGGTCATATTTGCGCCCGCTCTGAGCATTTCCCTTTGCAAAGGCAGACATACAACAGCCGTCATCGGAGTGGGACAGAACAAGCGGCTCATAACGGAATAGTAAAACAATGAAACGGACGTATCAGCCAAGCAACACCCGGAGGAAAAGGACCCATGGTTTTCTGGTCCGCATGCGCAAGAAGTCGGGCCGGAAAGTAATTAGCCGCAGAAGGGCAAAGGGGAGGAAACGGCTCGCCGTCTGAAAATTTGGGACGGAATTGCACGAGTCAGGGAAACAAGCTTTTGCCCAGGATCCGTATGGTGGCGTCGGCTCCGTTATTAAAAAGACGATTTTCTTTCAGGAGACACGAACGGTTGCGACGCCGGAAGGATTATGAGCTTGCCTTCCGCCACGGAAGCCGTCGCCATACTCAAAACTTCACCATCATCCTGCGGCCAAATTCCCTGAAGTTTTCCCGTCTGGGGGTCACTGTTGGCAAGAAGGTAGGGAACGCAGTCAAGCGAAATCGAGTTAAACGCTGCCTTCGCGAGTTTTTTCGTTTACATAAGCACAAGTTGCCACCATCACATGACTTGGTGATAATAGCTAAAAAAGACGCGGCAACGCTTGCTTATAACGACGTGCGCGAAGAATTAGCGGCCGTGCTAGTTAGAAACAACTGCATATGATTAAAGCATTTTTGCTCGCCTGTATTCGAGCTTACCAACTCTTAATTTCGCCATGGACAAGCCCGTCCTGCCGTTTTACCCCCACGTGTTCTGAATTTGCTCACCAGGCCATTACCACATTCGGTGTGGGCCGAGGCCTGGTACTTGCCACCCGACGTCTCCTACGTTGCCATCCGTTCCATGCTGGCGGTTACGACCCGATTGATAACCACCGGTGATCAGAAGACTACTATGCTCGTCACTCAGCGAAGCGATAGTGGTTATCTCTGCTCTGGTTCAGTCCTGATTCAAGGGGCTGGTCCATAAATGTACTTGAATTGACTGTGCCGAACTTTCTCATCTGTGGCAGGAGCTGTATGGTATGGAAAAACGCGTCTTGTTGGCGATAGTGCTCTGCATCATCGTGCTGGTTTTGTGGGAGAAGTTTTTCCTCCCGAAAAGGCAACCTGCTCCACCCAGTACCCCACCTGCGGTTGAGCAGGCTACTCCGGCCCCAACCAAGCCTGACCAGGCAGAACCTACGGTTCCTAAAATCCCCACAAGTGAAGCTCCCGCACCCTCAACACCGTCTTTCCCAACTCCGGCTGCTCACCCAGGTAGGGACGTGAGGGTAGAAACCCCGCTCTACCGTGCGGTGTTTGCTGAAACCGGCGCCCGGCTTAAGAGTTTTGTTCTTAAACGCTATCGGGAAACCATAGAGGAAGATTCGCCGGGAAAGGAACTGGTCAAGACGAGCAAGATCGAGGATTTGCCCCTGGCATTCAATTTTGTAGACCGCCCGGTCGCAGCGCTGAACCTGGCCCCTTATGTGGCCGACAGCAAAACATCTGTGACAGTCGGCGAGGGCCAAAAGCACACTCTTACCTTCAGCTACGAAGCACCAGGCTGGCTGCGCATTACTCGTCAGTACCATTTCGTTGCGGACAGCTACCTGATCGATCTCTCTGTGAGCGTTGAGAACCTGGCCAGCCAGCCTTGGGAAAATGCCCCTACTCTCAGCCTCATTAGCCTGCCCCTCTCCACCGGGGGCGGGAGCCGCTACACCTTTCAAGGGCCCGCTCTTTTGGTAAACAATGAACTAGAGGAAGTGAAATTCAAGAAGATCAAAGGGGAAGAAAAATTTCCTGGTCCCATTGATTGGGTTGCCTACACTGGCCAGTACTTCATCATGGCTCTGCTACCTGTGGAGCTAACTCCCAATCATGCTCAGCTTGAAGCCCTGGATCCAGCCACCCAGATGGTGGGGATTACCTTAATTGGCCCTAAAATAGCTCTTCAACCTGGAGTCCAACAGCAATTTAACTACAAGCTTTACCTCGGGCCCAAGGAGGTAAACACTCTGAAAGCCGCTGACCCCAGGCTTGCCAAAGCGGTTAATTTTGGTTGGTTTGATGTCATTGCTCAACCACTGCTTGTCTGTCTGAAGTTCTTCTACCGTTTGCCCCCTTATAATTACGGGGTGGCTATTATCTTACTAACCCTGCTCATTAAGCTTCTTTTCTGGCCACTCACCCATAAGAGCTATGTGTCCATGAGGGCAATGAAAAAACTTCAGCCAAAAATGCAAAAAATACGAGAGAAATATAAAGATGATAAAGAAAAAATGAACCAAGAAGTTATGCAGATGTACCGGACCCATAAGGTAAACCCCGTGGGAGGCTGTTTGCCTATGGTCTTGCAGATTCCGGTCTTCTTTGCCTTATATCGGCTGCTCTATAGCTCCATAGCCATTCGTCATGCTCCCTTCATCTGGTGGATTAATGATCTGGCGGCACCGGATCGGTTCCCGATTGGAGTCCAAATCCCTTACCTCGGTGACGGGCTTCCTATACTGACCGTGCTTATGGGCGTGTCCATGTTTATCCAACAGAAGATGTCACCCACCGGCGGTGACCCCAAAATGGAGAAGATGATGATGATGATGCCTGTGGCCTTCACCGTCTTCTTTGTGAACTTTCCCAGCGGTCTGGTGCTTTACTGGCTCGTCAACAACGTTCTGTCCGTTGGTCAACAGTATTACATCAACAAGAAAGTAGCCTGATTGTGTCTGCTGTTGACTGTTACTGAGAGCATATATTTATTGTTTGGTTTGTGGATTTCGGAGGAAACCATGTCTACCGTGGAAATAGAAGAAAAATCAGTTGAGGAGGCCATTGAAACGGCTTGTCAACGTCTAAACCTTACTGCGGACCAGCTGGAAATTGAAATTGTTTCCCAGGGCTCATCCGGCATCTTCGGCATTGGTACCAGAAAAGCAAAGATCCTGGTGTCTCCAAAAGAATCCGGCGATGATACTTCGCTTGAAGAAGCGAGAGAAATTCTGGAAAATATTCTCGCCCACATCCAGGTTCCAACCTCTGTGCAAGCTACTTGGGCGGAAGACCGGATCAAATTGGACATATCGAGCAACGGCTCCGGCCTGCTCATAGGAAAGCGAGGCCAGACCCTCCAATCTTTGCAGCTTATTGTCAACAAGATCTACAACCGGCAAGCATCCAAAAAGGCCCACATTGTTGTGGATACAGAAAATTATCGGGAGAGGAGACGCAAGGCCCTTACCGAGGTGGCTTTGAATTTGGGAAACCGCGCTAAGAAATCTGGCAAACCGGCAGCCAGCAGCCCCCTCAGCTCCCACGACCGCCGCATCATTCACCTGGCCTTAAAGGACGATCGCAAAGTGCGGACCCAAAGCAAGGGGGATGGGGCCTTGCGTAAAGTGGTGGTCTTTCCCGTGAGAAAAGAACACTCTAGAGAAAAACAGGCCACTTCACGTAACTCATAGGCCCAACCTCCATCCGGGCCCAGTGGTTCCGGGAGCAATGAAACTCTGCGAGTCCTTCGAGGATACCATTGCCGCCATCGCCACCCCCATAGGCGCTGGCGGTATCGGCATCATAAAAATTAGTGGCCCTGAGGCATGGGCCATTGGCCGCCGACTGTTTGACCAATCCGGTTCACTGGAAACCATACAATCCCACCACCTTTATCACGGCCACATCGTTGACTCCAAAACTGAAAAAACAGTGGATGAGGTGCTTGTCAGCTTCATGCATGCACCCTCAACCTATACCCGGGAAGATGTGGTCGAGATCAATTGTCACAGCGGTTTCGCTGTCCTAGACCGCATTCTAGATCTGGTGATTCGGGCTGGTGCCCGGTTGGCAGAACCTGGAGAGTTCACCCGTCGTGCTTTCCTAAACGGGCGCATTGACTTGACCCAGGCTGAGGCGGTGTTAGACCTGATTCATTCAAAAACCAAGCGAAGTCTAGATCTTGCCAGCGAGCACCTTAGAGGCGGGCTCCAAACCATCATCACAGAACTGCGCGACCACCTCCTGGACATTCTGGCGATGCTGGAGGCAGCAATCGATTTTCCGGATGAGGATCTGGAAATTTTGGCAGGTGAACATCTGGCCGTACGCTTCCGTCAACAAGTACGGGATCCAATAAATGAATTACTGGAGCACTACGAGGATGGTCGTATCCTACGGGAGGGTCTAGCGGTAATCATCGCCGGCAAGCCTAATGTTGGAAAATCCAGTTTGCTTAATAAGCTCCTTCGCTCAAACCGTGCCTTGGTTACTCCCGTTCCTGGCACCACCCGTGACGTTATTGAAGAATCCTTTAGCCTGAGAGGAATTCCTTTGAGGCTCATGGATACCGCAGGTCTGCGCCAGGCTGAGGAGCTTGTGGAGAAACTGGGCATGGAGTTTACCAGAGAACGGTTGGCTCAGGCTGACCTGGTACTGTTCCTGTTGGACCGAAGTACCCCACTGGCACCTGAGGATCTGCAGATTTACAAAGACATTGGCAACAAACCTAGGCTTCTTGTCCTGAACAAGGTAGACCTTGAAGCCCATCCTGATTTTGCCGCCATCAGGGACCGGTTTCCTGAAGAGACCATCGTTGAGACCTCCGCACTTTATGGCGATGGTATGGAAGAATTGAAGGACGCCGTTTTCCTCTCCATTCTCGGGGGGAGGCTCGACACAGAGACCTCAGTAGTGGCGCCCAACCTGCGGCATAAGCTGTGCTTGGAGCGAAGTCTGGAGGCAGTGAACCGGGGGCTGGAATTGCTTGATGATCAGTCTTCCACAGAACTCATCGCTTTTGAAGTACAGGAGGCCCTGGCCCACCTGGGAGAAATCGTTGGGGTGACCACCACAGAAGACTTGTTGGATCAAATTTTTAGCCGATTTTGCATTGGGAAATAAGGTGGACAAATACAGACTCACCCGTTTGTTTCTGCAGGCGTCTCAGGAGGTGAGCGTCTCCCTGAGCGCGCAGCAGGTTGAGCTTTTCTGGCTCTACCTGCAGGAGCTTCTGGAGTGGAACAAGACTTTTAGCCTCACCGGCATAAAAAATTCTGATGATATCATTATCAAAAACTTCATTGACTCTCTAACCCCTCTTCCATACCTAGACAGTTCTGGCAGCCTTCTTGATATCGGTTCAGGAGCGGGGTTTCCCTCCATTCCCCTCAAGATCAGTTGTCCTGAGCTTGAAGTTCAACTGGTGGAGGCAAGTCGAAAAAAGGTCTCTTTTATAAAACACCTCATTCGCACCCTGGGGCTCGAGGGGGTCTCAGTACTTCACAGCCGCGTTGAGGAAATGGCGCAACCAGAAAGACCTTTTCGCACCATCATCTCCCGTGCTTTTCGGCGGCCGGCGCCACTGCTCCAGTTGGTCTCGCCCCTTTTGAAGACGAGCACTACGCTGATTGCCATGCTAGGGCCCACCACGAGTGCGGAACAGAATGAGCTCGAGGATCTCGCCTTAGCACAAAGTCTTGAGGTCAGTCGGGTAGTATCACTGGAACTTCCCCGGGGCCGGGGAGGACGCACCTTGGTCTTCTTCCAGAAAAGGTAGTTCAGCAGGCATGATGCAGGTTATGGGTTATACGTTATTAGTTATACGAGAGAATAATCTCTAATGACCTGGAATGGTAACCTTGAAAAAGAGTGTCCTGAAAACACCCGAATAACGATTAACGCATAACGGATAACTTTCCCATCTCGCTCGTCTCGCCCGACCTCCCGTCTCGTTCCAAATGCGCTTACCGCTGCGCGCCTTGAGGTTGGAGGCAAAAATATCTGCCTCAAACCTCCAACCTTGAGCGCAGCCTTAAGGCGGAGCGGCCCTCAAGCGAAGTCCCTTTCAGGGACTGAGCGAGCCCAGATCAAATGTGGCCCACACCGGAATGTGGTCAGAGGGCTTGTGAAGAGAACGTTGCTCTTTGTCCATGCCGCATTCTACACTGAACGCAGCCAGTGACATCGTTGCCCATATGTGATCGATCCTGAGCCCCATATCACGCCGGAAAGCGCCAGCCCTGTAGTCCCACCAGCTATAGAGTCCGCTTTCTTCATGGTGTCGGCGAAAGACATCCTCGAATCCCCAGCTCCTCAATTCTTCCAGGGCGGCCCGCTCCTTAGGGTGGAAACCAATCTCCCCCTCCATCTCATCGACATCGTAGACATCGCGGGGCTCGGGGGCGATGTTAAAATCTCCGGTTAGAACCAAGAGTTTCTCGGGAACGTGCAAACTCTCCAAGTAATTACGGAGCTGGCTGATGAATTCAAGCTTATATGCAAATTTGGGCGAATCCGGGGCTGAGCCGTTTGGAACATAAACGTTTACCACTCTCACTCCACCTATTGTTGCAGCAATGAATCGTTTCTGTCCTTCCGCCTCATAGTTTGGAAATTCGGTCTTCACTTCGGTCATCTCATATTTGCTTATAATGGCCACCCCATTGTAGGTCTTTTGCCCACTCACAACTACTTGGTAGCCAAGAGCCTCGAAGGAATCGACGGGAAAAAGCTCATCGGTGACCTTGATCTCTTGCAAACAGAGAACGTCCGGTTGAGCGTGGTTCATCCAGTTCAAGACCGCTTTAAAGGCTATGAAATCACTTGATCGCGGCTAACCTTCGACAGGCTAAGGTCTGGGAAAGCCGCTCCCACATAAGAATTTCTGTCATCTGACCTCTGTCGTCTGACTTCTGACCTCTAATCCCCGTTTCGCCGCGTCACGCTTGCTTTTTCTCCATGCTCCATGCCCTATGCCCAATGCTCTATGCTTTTTCCCCCTTGCCGCGAGGCTACTGAGTTATTATATTTATACAAATTCCTAGCAAATAGGGAGGATTATTATGCCAATCTTCGAATATAACTGCGATAACTGTAAATATACCTTTGACAAACTGGTGATGCACCAGGAGACTAACGTGAACTGTCCGCTCTGCCAGGGAGATGTTAAGAAGCTCATGTCCACCTTTGCAGTCGGAACTCCTGACAATGGAACTGGCAAGCTGCCAACTGGTCCAAGTCGCCCTATGTGCACAACTTGCTGAGTTGCGCCTGCTGCCTGAGAACATTCTAGCCTAAATCTGGGTTCGGATTTTTCCTCAGACCGAGAGGCTCACGATAGGTTCCAATATTTGAAAAGATACTCCATGATGCTAACTGGGAGGCCTCGGATAAGCCTGCCCACCTTTCCACAACTCCACCGCTTCCCGAAATAGTTTCCTAAACCCTGGAGTACCACCCAATCCCTTACGGCCAAAATTGTAATTTATCTCAATGAAGACCGGTGGACCGTCATCCGGGAACATAAGATCGAAACCGGCAAGGTTTATCCCGCTTAGGTGGCAAAATTTGGCAACTGCAGCCAGACCGAAATACTGCAACTCAGGGAAGATCTCTGGGCGGATACGTCCACCGCGACAGGCATTGTTATAGAAGTTGCCTCCCCCTACCCGAAAATAGCTTGCCATTTTCGCACCCACCACAACCACTCGAAGATCCATGCCGCCATGTTCCACCCACTGTTGTAACAGGAGTGGCGTTTCTGCAGGGAGCCGAGCAAGACCGTTCAGCAGGTCGTTGCGGCTGGTTACAGGAAAAACCGCACTGCCCCCGCCACCCACATCTCCTTTGAGCACGAAG
>CAMYLW010000006.1 GCA_947259475.1 Thermodesulfobacteriota bacterium | reverse complement strand
GGGCCGTCCAGTTAATTGTGGTTCATCCAACGTGCCTGGGTCCAAACTTTGTGCTTTTTCCTAGAGCTGTATTACCTTTCTCTCTCTGATAACCTCTCCCCGGAACTCGGCCAGCCTCTGTCGCATGACCTCAAGTCCGGTAAGACGAAATTGCCGTATCGCCCGGGAATAGGGCTTCGGATCATCAAGCATGGCCAGCAGCTTGTCTTTCAATAGACCGGGACTTACTTGGCGCCAGGGTATAAAGTCCGCCAGCTTCCGCTCATGCAAAATCTCAGCCCTGATCAACTGCTCTCGGCGCGGTTGTTCTCGAGGGATTATGAGAGACGGTTTTCCCTGGCTCAGAATCTCGCAAACCGTATTGTACCCCCCCATGCTCACCACAACATCGGCAGCCCCGATCAATCTTTCCATGCGTCTATAGAACCGGTAGGAACGCACCGCAAGACTTCTGCTTCTATTGAAAATTTCAACCCTCATTTTCTTGGGCATGAAGGGCCCGGTAACCATCACTGTTCGAAAAGGAGGTGGTCCTCCCCACTCTTCCAGCATTCTGAGATATGCATCCATGTGAGCATAGCCGTCGCCACCGCCCCCGGTTGTGACCACCACCAACTTCTCTTCAGGCTCAAGCCGCTGCTCCCGGCGCACTTCGCGCACCTCTCCAGGTTTGGTCACCCTGCGCGGAATATAGCCGGTAAATACTATCTTCCTGCTGATATTTTCCGGGATATCATACTCACGAATCGGGTCATAAAAATCCTGATTGCCATACACCCAGATTTCTGAATAGTATTGTTCCAGCACATCATAGACGCCCTTTTCTTCCCAGTCTTTCTGCGTACTGGCGGCATCGTCCATGATGTCCCTGAGGCCAAGAATGGTGTGAGTGTCTGGGTGACAGCGTTTCAGCCACTGCAGGGTCGGGACTATCTCCCTTTTGAGGCCCAAAGGAGCCTTGTCAACAATAAACAGGCGTGGTTGGAAGGCCTTGGCAGTGCTGGTAATAATAGTTTGTCTGATTTTTAAGGCATGGCGGGTGTTTATTTTGATGGAAAGAGGAAGGTACTCCTCATTAGTCATCTTAATCATTCCGGGCACTCGGACGAAATCGATCTGTTGGGGAAAACTGAATCGACCTACTATTGCACTCCCGGTGAGAATGATGGTATTGATATTGGGATCTCGCAGTTGGGAGGCAATGGCCAGAGTTCGACGAATGTGGCCGAGGCCATAGGTATCGTGGGAGTACATCAGAATATTATAGGTGGACTTGCGGGCCACGCATACTTCCAATCAGATCTCTGTTGACGGAGTATCGCTAATGAAAGTGGTGTCTTTTGAAGGCCCACTCAGCTCATCCCGACAAACATCGCGACTCTACTAGAATACCGCTAAAAGGTCAAGTGGAAGGCCCCTTGACTGTAAAGCAGGCTCTCCTATAATCATAGCTCAAAGTGCAGCGAAACCAGAGACAATAGCGTTACTATTTTAAACAATAAATTTTATTCTGTCTCGCCAAGAATTGTGCTCAGTACTTAGTGCTTAGTGTATAATCTTCAGTACTCATTCTCGGAAGGATTTCTCTTATGGCTGCTGTACAGCTTGGCATCGACAACCTGCTAGCAACCCAGCCAGACTGGCTGCGAAGCGTACGGATCGGCTTGCTCGCCAACCAGGCCTCAGTGGACAACCGTCTCCGCCACACTCAAAATCGACTGCTCGAGGCCGGAGCCAATCTCACTGCCATCTTTGCCCCTCAGCATGGTTATCTTGGTGAACAGCAGGCCAACATGATCGAGTCCGATGATTTTATCGACATCCACCTGGGCATCCCTGTTTTCAGCCTTTACAGTGCGACCCGGCAACCCACAGACGCTATGCTCTCACACATCGACGTCCTCGTCGTTGATCTACAGGACGTTGGTACCCGAGTTTACACCTTCGCCACCACCTTGGCCTTATGTATGGAGGCCGCCAGGGATCACGACGTTAAGGTGGTGGTTCTGGATCGACCAAACCCCATCGGCGGCAAGCGAAGTGAAGGAAACCTTCTTGACTCTGAGCGCAGCTCTTTCGTCGGCCGTTTCCCGATTCCTATGCGCCACGGTCTTACTATAGCAGAGCTGGCGCTCCTTTTTAATGAAGCCTTTGACATCGGCGCTCCTCTGCAGGTCTTTCAGCTGAATGGCTGGAGACGTTCGATGCTCTATGGGCACACCGGTCTGTATTGGGTTCCACCCTCACCCAATTTGCCCACACCAGAGTCAACCCTGGTGTACCCTGGCCAGGTTATACTGGAGGGTACCAATCTCTCAGAGGGCCGGGGCACCACCACACCTTTTGAGCTTTGGGGTTCCCCATACCTTAAACCTGAATTGGTTACTGAACGTCTCGCCCAGGAGGACTTGTCCGGCCTGATATTGCGCCCTGCTCGCTTCACGCCCTCATTTGACAAATGGATGGGCCAGAGCTGCGCTGGTTTTCAAATTCACGTGGCCGATCCTGAAATGTACTACCCTTATGCCACCTCTCTCACCCTAGTGCAGGCGGTTCTGACTACACACCGCGACGAATTCCAATGGGCCTCGCCACCTTACGAATATGAGTTCCACCATCTACCCATAGAGATCATCCTCGGCAGTGTTAACCTGCACGCCCAATTGGAGGCAGGAGTTCCGGTAAAAGATCTGCAGCGAAGCTGGGAACCCCAGTTGCGTGAGTTTCGCAAACTTTGTGAGCCCTATTTGCTCTATTCCTAGCCCGGATGTTTCCGAATCTTACTGGGCGTTGGAACAGGTGAGCATTGGAAGACCGGATGGCTTACTACTTGCAACACCTAGCCATGATGGTAGGACGAAGCTTTGTCATTCCAATAACTTACTGATTATACAAAGAATTATTATTTATAAGAGCAGTTGCTCTTTCTCTTTCTACTTATAACCGAGGCAACAGCTATGGGTTGTGTTTATCACCCGGATCGAGACTCTGTCGCTTACTGTGATCATTGCGAAGCCGAACTTTGTGAAAGCTGCACCCTCCGCGTTGAGGACGGTAGCTCTGTTTGCCACCGCTGCATGCTGGCTCTTTCACTCAACGATGTCAAAAGTGAAACCACCATACGTGAGCAGGAAGAAGAGGATCAGCGCGTCGGTCTGCATAAAAAGTGGCGCCCCACTTACATTGAATCAGTGCTCACAATTGCTTTGGTCTTGGTACTGGGGCTTGTGGGGCTCAGGTTTTATTGGGATCGGACCGAACTGAAATCAGCGATTACTTTGGATGTCACCGACCCGGTGGAACTGCTCGCAGAATTCCAGGCAATACTGGCCCATTATTCGGTGGCGAACGGGAATCGTTACCCTGACAGCCTCCACGAGCTTTTGCCCAGATATCTTAATGATGCAGCAGAGAACCGCAGGGTGTTACGGTATCTTGACTACAACCTCAATGAGCGCGAAGGCTATCTCCTCCGCATTAAGCCGGAATCAGCAATTTCAGGAGAGAACTTAATTGCCACCGCACAGGATATTTACTCTGTCAGGAAGGAAAATTAGCCAGTAATGTCCATGCAGCACCAGTGGTTTCGGAGAAGTAATGGTTTGACCCTATTGGAACTTGTGGTGACCTTAGGAGTGGTGGCTATTCTTGTGGCAGTGGCAATTCCAACCTTTACCGCGTATTACCGACATGAAAGCAAGGTTGAAGGCCAGGCTTCAGTAGTGAACTTCCTTAATGCCCAGAAGATGTACTATCTGGACAATCAGACTTTTTATCCTCTCAGGCCCGGCCAGAAAACCAACAATGAGGGAGTAGTAGTCTTCATCGGCTGGGATCCAAACAGCCGACCCGCCCCAGCAGAAAGATATCTACTTCCAGAACTCGCTATGGAATTCAAGCCTGATAGCCATCGTGGCTACAAGATAAGAGCGGTAAACGTACAAAAGCGAGACATGTTCAATCAAGCCCTGTTTTTTACCTTACGGACCAACGAGGGTTTCCACAACGACGGACTGACCGACTACGAATACACCTTCAAAATGTTCAATCGGCAAAACCCAACTGGTCAGCCTGAATGGAGTACTCACGGTCAGTGGATGATCCGCAACGGATTCTGGTTCGACATCTTTAGATGCCCAGCATGGCAGTGGGCTCCTGCCTGCCCAAGATAATTTCCTCTGGCCCGAATATTTCATGAATTACTTGCTGTGACCACGGCTTCGGCCTTTCTTTCTGGCGTCCTCGGGTGTCGGCCCCTGCGACGTACCGTTCAGGTACGCCTCGGAACCAACACCCTGCGGTTGCCAGGCGGCACGCCCATCTTCATGATCTCGCGACAGCAATTCATGAAATATCCGGGCCAAGGCCACTTCACCGTGTCAACTTTGGCTAATTTTGTGCAGAATCCGATCCATATTCCAATCCACCGGTAACCGGACTGCCTGCCCTGCCCTGGTGCGATAAAGTAGATAACCGTGGCTGAGACCAAATTCGAAGAGTTCTTTGGTAATGGCCACATCTTCTTTACAGTAGTCTGTTACCGCATCAAGGTTTCCCTCCCTAAACCAGCGCACCGCCTGGATCCCGTCGGCAATCTTGGCTTTTCCCAGAGTCTGTTCGGCCAAGTGACCCAGGCTGAGGCGAAACCCCAAACGGCGGTGAATATCTTCCAGAATGTCAAAGGTGGGTAGGGCGCGGAAATCCAAAGCTGTGTAGGCTCCCAGCACCCGGTAATCAAAGCGCTTGATATTAAATCCTACCACCAGATCGAAGTTTTGAAGTCGTTCAATCAGGCTTTCCACCTGCTCTTCGGTAAAAGCTTCGTAGATATCGGAACGATTGTCATATAACACTGCCACCGCTAACCGCATGAGGTGGACATTCCCCCACCCCCCCACTTCGTCTGCCAGTCGCTGGGTTTCGATATCAAATAGGCCCACAGCCGGGTCGCTGCCATTGTCTGCCCCCACGTCCTCTTCCGGTACTGTCACGAAATCTTCCCCTTCCTTCCTCGATTCCACCTTCAGCGTAACCTCGCCGAGTAAACCCTTCACCAGAAGCGAGGCAGCGGTCTTGTCCAATGGTTTATTGCCAGCGCCACACTTGGGTGAATGAATACAGGAAGGACATCCCGAATCGCACGGGCAGCGACCGATCAGCTCCCCTGTCTTCACCAAAAGTTCCTCTATCATCTCGAAACCACGAGCTGCCAGCCCTACCCCGCCCGGGTATCCGTCATAGATGAAAACAGCGCTCTTTTGCGTCTGCGGATGGAGAGGCACGGCAATACCACCAATGTCATTGCGGTCACACAATGCAAAAAGGGGAAACATGCTAATCAAGGCGTGCTCCAGGGCGTGAATGCCACCCATAAAGTGAAGTCCCCGCCTTAGTATCATCTCCTGCAAGATACCTTCGATTTCCAGCCAGAGCCCGACGGTTTCAAAGCTCTGTGGCGGCAGCTCCAAAGATAGGTTGTCCAGCAGCTCTCCACTGTATAAATTACGCTTCTCATAACCTACAACTTGCTCGGTGACCCGTAAGCGGCCCAATCGCGCTATAAAATTGGCAACCGGACGACTGCGTTCCACCGCCAATATCTCGGTCTCCTTTTCACTCAGAGCCCTGGTATAGTAGCGGGCCTTAATTGCTTTAACGAACACGTTCTGTCGCTCCAGATCAAGCCGGGTCACCAGGTGCTGCTGCCCTCTGTGGAGATAAATTGCCCCCTGGTGGCATTCCTTAAAAACTCTCACGCCATCGTTCTTTCCCACCACCTTATCACTGGATTCGTCAAAAATAGTATAGCCCGGCCCCACACTTCGTATATTTACCAGACGTTGCGGCTGTCGCCTGGCAGCATACCAAACATCACCCTCGGCGCTTCGCAATAGATCGCCGCTGGCCTCAAGCACTGGCGCCCTGGCAGCTAGAATGCCGCCGCGAGCATAGAGATCATCACTTTCACGCAAAGGGATCTCTGCAGCAGCACAAGGAAGATGAGCGTCCAACACTTCAGAATTATCTGGGTCCACCACTGCTGCCTCGAAGGGTCGTTGAAAAAAGTCTCCGGGGTGGCGCATGAAGTACTGGTCTAGAGCATCTGGCTGGGCGATCAGAATCACCAGTGAATCTCGATCTCCCCGCCCTACCCTGCCACTGCGCTGCCAGGTGTTGATAATAGTCCCTGGATAACCTACAAGGATGCAACTATCCAGGCCGCCAATGTCGATGCCCATCTCCAGGGCGCTGGTGGAGATCACTCCAGCCACAGAACCGCTGGCCAATCCTTTTTCAATCTCCCGCCTTTCCTCGGCAAGAAAACCGGCACGGTAAGAGCTCACTCTGGTAGCAAGCTCCGGGGCGGCCGCAGCAACATTCATGTGGAGGATCTCAGTAAGCTTGCGCGCTTGAGTGAAAGCGATGGTCTTGAGCCCCTCTTGCAGAGCCTTTACAAACAGACGTCCAGCCACAGTGGTGGCGCTGCTGTCAGGATTAATGAAAAAGAAATGCCGCCCTGCTTGAGGGGCGCCGTTTTTTTCAACTGCCCGGAACTTCATTCCGGTTAAGCGATTGGCGAAATCTCTTGCATTGGCAATAGTAGCTGAAAGCAGAATGTACCTGGGCTCGGACCCATACAGCTTACACACCCGCTGCAGCCTCCGCAGAATCTGAACCAGGTGTGAGCCAAAAATACCTCGGTAGGTATGTAGTTCATCGATTACCACAAGGCGCAAGTTTCGAAAAAAATCTTCCCACTGCTGATGGAAAGGCAAAAGTCCAAAGTGGAGCATATCCGGATTGGAAATGATCAGGTGGGGCAGGTTCTCTTTTATGCGGCGGCGGCGACTCGGAGGAGTATCCCCATCGTACACGGCAGCTTCAAGCTGCAGTTCGCTTGGCAGTTCCTGATTGAATGAGACGAAGGCCTGATATTGATCTTGCGCCAGGGCTTTAAGGGGAAAGAGGTAAAGGCCGTGACCATTCTTTTCCTTACTCAGCAACTCTACCAGGGCAAGGTTGTAGATCAGCGACTTACCGCTGGCAGTGGGTGTGGCGATAACCACATTCTCTCCCTTTCGAAAACGGGAAAGACCTTCGGCCTGGTGCTGGTAAAGTCTGGTAATGTCCTCTTTGGCCAGAGCTGAGCGCAAGGACGGGTCAAGCGGCGGATCGAGGTTTCCATAGATAACACCACCACTCGGAATGAATTCATGATGCACCAAGCGGGCGCCTGGGAGCGGAGCGGTTTTCAAATACTCAATGAATCGTTGCATTTTGATCTATTCGCGCTAAGCAATTCTCAGTAACGAAAGTGGGTTCTACAAACAAAACACCTAATCATGAAGCACAATGGCGCAGGGTTCAAGGCACACGGCACAAGGTTTAAGAGAAGACTATTCCTAGCCCTCTGCCTTAGACAAACAGGGGCACATGAGTAAAACTCTCCACATCCACGAGTCCCTGATCTGTCAGCTTCAGTTTGGGTATGACCGGCAAAGCCAGAAATGAGAGAGCCATAAAGGGATGCTCCAAAGTTGCCCCCAACTCCAGGGCAGCTTGATTGACTTCTTTTTTCCATGCCACCACCTGTTCCAAAGAAGCGGCTGTAATGAGCCCGGCAACAGGCAGCGGTAGCTGCGCTTGAACCTGACCATCACTGACCACCACCAGTCCACCACCCAGTTCTCTCAAGGTGTTGGCGGCAACTACCATATCCGAATCACTTACTCCTACCACAATCAGATTGTGAGAGTCGTGAGCCACCGTGGAAGCAAGCGCTCCCTTACGCAGGCCGAGACCGCGAACAAAGCCAAACCCTTTGCGACCACTACCCTGGTGCCGTTCAATCACTACTATTTTCAGCAAGTCACGATTTGCATCGCTGACGGCCTGACCCTGACGGTCTGCCACAGTAACTATCTCTTCCTCAGTAATAAGTGTATTAGGAATGGCACGGATGGCCCGCATCTCAGAACCCTGAACCTGCACCCGCAGGTCTTCCTCTTTCAACTCCTCGAGGTTCATGGAAATCAATTGAACCTCTGCCGCCACCGGTTTCTTGGCCAGCAAGCATTTACCATCTTTTGCTACCAGCTTTCCTTTTTTGTACACCCGACCGATTTGCAGCGGCTGCAAAGAATTGAGCAACACCATATCGGCCTGATATCCTGGTGCAATAGCACCCAGGGTGCGCAGGCCGAAGTAGCGGGCTGGATTAAGGCTAGCCAGTTGGATAGCGGTTATCGGGTCGATGGACAATTCCATTGCCCTCTTCAGGACCCGATTCATGTGCCCTTGCTCCAACAGATCTTCCGGATGGCAGTCGTCACTGACTAGCATGCAGCGTTGTTTTGTTTGAGAGGTCACCAACGGAGACAGCGCCTCCAAGTCTCGGGCCTGACTCCCTTCCCGCAGCATGATGTGCATCCCTTTGCCGAGCTTTTCCCTGGCCTCTTCAAGACGAGTGCACTCATGATCTGAGCCAATCCCCCCGCATAAATAGGCATCTAGTTGAGCACCGCTGAGTCCGGGGGAATGTCCATCAATAGTTTTGTCCAGAAAGCGCTCAAGTTTGTCCAACATTGACTCGTCCCCCATAATCACCCCGGGGAAATTCATCACCTCCGCGAGTCCCAAAACCCTGGGATGTTGGGCTAATTTCTCAATGTCATTAGCGCTCAATTCCGCTCCGGCTGTCTCCAGGTGAGTTGCGGGCACACAGGAAGGGGCCATATAGAAAACCTCGAGCCCGATGTCCTCGCTCGCCTCGAGCATAAATTGGACACCGGCAATACCTGCAACATTGGCGATCTCATGAGGATCAGCCACCACGGTTGTGGTACCGTGGGGAAGTACCGCCCGAGCAAATTCGGCTGGTATAAGCAGACTGCTTTCCAGATGAAAATGGCCATCAATAAAGCCGGGGGAAAGTATCCCGCCATCGAGTTCGACAATCTCATTGGCCTGACGCTCCCCAAAACCCACAACCACGCCATCGAATACAGCAACGGAGGTTGAGGCCAGCTCCCCCGTGAAAACGTTGACCACTTTTCCTCCCCGAAAAAGGAGATCCACTGGCCTGTCACCCCTGGCCGCCTCAAGTCGCCTGGCTAGTCGCTGCTGCCACTCAGTCATTTCTTAGCTCCACTTCAGCTACCCAGAATAGATCGGAAGGTCTAACCACAAAGAACACAAAGAGTTGGAATTTCAGATTGTTGTCTGAAATCTAAAATCTAAAATATCCTTCGTGCTCTTCGTGACCTTCGTGGTTCAATACCCCAGGTTCACTTCGCCTGAAAGCGGGCTCACTATAACAAAATTGCATCGGCCCAACAACTGAGTAAATCCGATCAAATGTTGGCTACTGTTGGCTAAAAATTTCACCATACTGCTGGGGTGTTACACTGACTTCACCATAGCGGGGATGGGCACAGTCAGACACCCGAGGACGCCAGGAAGGACGACCATATCCGTGGTCGCAGTCACGCCAAGGCGGGAATTCATGAAATATCCGGGCTAGAACTGTCTGTAGGTTGGCTGATTGACTCCTATTTAGATTGACAGGAGCTGAAAGTTTGCTAAAATGAAAAAAGGTTTCGTGCTGTGAACCCCAGGCTCGCTGGCAAGGCGAGAGGGGGGTGGATATGGACTACAATGCCAGGATGATCATTAAGACCATCGAAAGTCCCTGCCGCGGTTGTTCGAGATTGGACGAAGATAGAGAACTTTGCATGCGAGACTGCGACAAACTAGACGCTTTTCAGAAAGCTATGGTCAAGTTCCACGAGGACAAGGTGCATTGGTTCTCAGCACGTCTTCGTGCTGCCTAAACCTACCACAACAATCCCTTCACAGCTCTTGCAACCGAGCCTTGCGCTCTGCGTCCTCAGTGGAGAGTACCTTTTCCTTCTTCCTCTTCAGGCCTATAGTACGACCATGCATGCTCGCAATGAGGGCAGGCCAAGGGCATCTTCTCGCCGGACTCAGCGGTCATGCCCTCGAGTTCCAGGTCAAAGTAAAAGCTTTCGCCGCACTTGGCGCACTGCAAACGATCCATTTCCCTCTCCCAATATTACGGGTGTCAGGTGTCAGGGAAGAAAAACAAAATAACTGAAACCTGAAACCTCAGTCTTTGTGATTTGGAATTTCTATTCCTTCAGTGCTCCTCTAGGCACTGTTTGACCAAACGCGCCGTGTGTTTGCAAAACGACAATCCTACGTGATTTACTATTCGAGTCTCTATATTCTCGGCCCCATCGCCGCTGAGTTTGGCAGATTCATTGGGGAGGACCAAGTTGTCCACAATGGTGTAGATGGCACAAAAGCGGCCGCTTTCCGGCAGCTGAAGTTCCCTATTCAGTTCCTCCAGAAAAGGACTGCCCGGAATCATCTCTTTCACCGCATTGCCCAAGCCCAAAACCGCCAGTTTTGAGCCGGCATGAGGACTACCCAAGGTTACAACCCTCCGGACTTTAGTGGTTACAGGATTATCTGCCAGATAGGAACGAATCACAAGGCCCCCCATGCTATGGCCCACCAAGTCCACCTGATTGCTTCCTGTTTCTCTTAAAACCTCATCAACTTCTTGGTTCAGGATTCTGCCAAAATCTTGAATGGATCGAAATTTTCCATGCAAATTCACTGCCTTAACATGCTGCCAGCCCCATTTGCGAAACCAACGCAGGTAGAGATACCAGGCTGTGTGGTTATGGTAAAGACCGTGTACAAAGATAACCGGTGTCCGCTCTGCTGGCCCGGGAGGTAAGCGATAGAAACTGCGGGACAATGCTGTCGTTGTCGTCGCCAGAACCATAAGATGACTATATAAACTCCAGAGAAAACCTCTGAATAGCAGCAGAGATACCCTACCCCGCGAACGCAGAATCTCCAGGTGCGACCCGTTGGCGGATTCATAGTAGAAGATCAAGTAGGTCATTGCTACCACCGACATCCAAAACAACAGAATCAAGAGAAGCCAACACATGTTCACCTCGCACTTAACCCTAACGTTGCATACCCAAACCGGGGCGTGGATACTCAACCTTAGGGTTTACCTTTACTAATTCGCAATTCCCGCTTACACTATGGCCGCAAAACTTCGGGAGGAAATCATTGATCCAACCTGATCCGCTTTACATCAAAAACCTCAGGGTAGACCCGCCACTGATTCTGGCTCCCATGAGCGGTCTGAGCCACACTGTCTTACGACAGTTAATAGCTGAATACGGCGGTTGCGGTCTTTATTATTCTGAGATGCTCAGCGCCCGGGCCCTTCCCTTGGAGACCCCCGATTCCTCGCCCTGGTTGCGCAGTACTACCAGAGAGCGGCCAATCATTTACCAGTTGCTCGTTTCGTCTGCAGACGAACTACCCACCGCCATAGAAAAAATCGAATCATGCAATGGAGATGGGCTGGACTTGAACATGGGATGCACCACTGCCCTCATAACCAAACGGGGCGGGGGTATTTCCCTGATGAAAGATCTAAGACGCGCTGAAGTGATAGTTAAGACCAGCCGTAGTGCGACGAACTTGCCGCTTACCGCAAAAATCCGTTTGGGCTGGACCCTCGATTGGGACGCACTGAAAGAGTTTTGTTTGATGCTCCAAGACAGCGGGGTGGATGCGATTTCTGTGCATCCCCGGCTGAAACAGGATCGATTCAAAAGGCCGGCCAGATGGGAATACATCGGCAGGATCAAAGAGCTTATCGATATCCCGGTTATCGGTAATGGCGACGTCGACTCCCCAGAGGCCGCCATGCGGATGTTCGAACGAACCGGGTGCGACGCGGTCATGATCGGTCGTGCTGCTGTGCGATGTCCCTGGCTTTTTCGCCAAATAGCCGCCTCCCTTTCATCTCATGTTCACAACGAGAGCCTGCCTGAACCGCCTGATGCCTACAACCGTTTTGTCTCTCTCTTGGAAACTTCTTTTGAACCCGAATATACCTTTCCCCTCCTCAAGCGGTTCACTTTTTACTTTGCCAAAAATTACGCCTTCGGCCACACTTTATGGAGGCTGGTCCACAATGCCGGTTCGGTGGCGAAAGCGGCCGAGCTTGCCAATGAGTTCTTCAGCACCCAGACACCTAGCCTAGATTCTCTGTGAAAGATCCCAAATGCCGGGTATGGGCTGAGAACATTTGTCACACCGGTCTTTTTTTAGATGTAGGACTTCAACTCTGTAACCCCGGCGCTCGATAAGTCTGGTACCGCATTTTGGACAATCCGTGTGTTCGCCGGGATGGCCGGGGACATTGCCAATGTAAACAAAATGGAGCCCACTCTGCAAAGCCGTTTTTCGGGCTCGCTCCAGGGTAGACACCGGGGTTGGGGGCAGACTTTTCAGCTTGTATAGGGGGTAAAACCTGCTAAAGTGCAAAGGCACATCCGGCCCCAACTCATCCTTAATCCACCTGCACATTGCAGCCACTTGGTCCATGTCGTCATTCTTACCCGTTACCATCAAATTAACGATCTCAGTATGAATACCCAAGCCTTTGAGCCTTTTAAGTGTCTCCAGCACGGGCTCCAAGGTTCCCTCAGTAATTTCTCTATAGTACGATTCGTTAAAGCCCTTCAAATCGATGCAGGCCGCGTCCAGATATTTACCCAGTTCTTGAAGCGGGGTAGCGTTGATGTAGCCATTGGAGTGCATGACCTTCAACAACCCTTGCTGCTTGGCCAGCACACCAATGTCTATCATGTACTCTGTGAACACAGTTGGTTCCACATAGGTGGAGGCGATGGATTGGCACTGGTAACGGCCGGCTAACTGGACCGCCTGCTCTGGCGTCATTTCGTAATTGTGAGTATCATCCGGCCGGGCTTGGGAAATCTCCCAGTTTTGACAGAACTTACAGTCGAAATTGCACCCTGCAGTGGCAATGGAAAAAGAGCGGCTTGTAGGGAGCACATGGAAAAATGGCTTCTTCTCAATCGGGTCAACATGCACTGCACATGGGTTGCCGTAAACCAGCGAGTAATAGCGCCCACCGATGTTTTCCCGAACCTCGCAATATCCCCGTTCCCCCTGATCTACTTCACAGGCGTGCGGACAGAGTTCGCAACGAATACGACCATCCTCCAGTGGGGTGTAAAATGGAGAGAGTTTGCGACCGAGGTAGCCCTTTTTCAAGCCCAGAGCTTGCGATTGGGAAGTGGCCGTCATCAAGATAGCGGCTTCCAGGCCGGCAGACAGAAGGGCACAACGCCCACACTGTTTTAAAAAATCTCGCCTGTTGATCTTTTCATTCATTTGCTTAAAACCGTTGAAATCGTTCAAACCGTTCAAGTCGTTAATTAGTTAATTAGTCGATTAGGCAATTAGTTAAATCGTAAATGGTAAATGGTAAGCAGTGAGCAGTGAGCGGTAAACAATTTATCTGTTTGACTAATTTTCTAATTCTCTAATTTTCTAATTGACCAACTTGTCTTCCGTCCTCCGACCTCTGACTTCTAACCCCCGTCTCGCTTCTAAAACCTGCCAGACTTATAGATCACCTAGTGAGAATACATCGGCGGAGAAGATGTAGATCTCTGTCTTCTTATCCTTCCAAGCATCCTCTGGCAGGCCGGCTTTCGTGCAGGTGTGCTCCAAAAAGGTGGTGCGATCCCAACCCCATTCTGTCGCCACCTGTGGCAAGAGTAATCCACTGCAACTGCCCCGTTTCATGTAAATGCCGTGCTTGCCAACTTCTATTTCATCCACTTCTTTAATCTTCTGGAGTGGGGTGAGAACAGAAATCTCATACTCAAGCAGTCCTAATTCCTTTGAGGATACCGGCGGGAACCGGGGATCTTGGAAAGCAGCGGCCTCGGCCATCTCGATAATTGTCTTGACCAAAGGCTCTTTGGCGCGAATGTGACCGATACAGCCCCTGAGCTTGCCTTCTTTATGGAGAGTCACAAACGCTCCTCGAGGCTCTTTCAGAGTTGGAGAGTCAACCACGAATTCAGGCTTTTGCTCACCGCGACAGTGGGACTCTACCACATCCCGAGCAATTTCAAGCAGCTGCGCTTTCTCCTCAGAGGTGAGCCCCAAATTTACTCCACCTCTTTTATTTTTAGATTCCTCCCCTTTGGATTTATTGGAGTCGACCCAGAGAGCAGCAGCCATATAACCCACTACGCCACTGTGATCTCCAGTAACATCACCAGAGTTGGCATAGTGAAGTACCCGGCTTTTGTTTGCCCCCAGGCGGCGGGCAATAAGCATGGCAGTGACCATGGGGCCACCGCCACAGGCCTCACACAGCCCATTGGCCAGATCATCGCTCAACCCTTGTGGATTAAAATCATTCACTTTGTCCACCACCACCTGATCCAACCGTTTTGCCTGTTTATAAGGGTGGAAGTGGGAGAGATCAGAACTCGCAATAACCAGAACCGACCTGTTCTCAACGCAGTCGGCCACCGCCTCTGCTAACCACTTGCAGGTCGCAAAATCCTGGTTTCCCATGACCAGGGGAACAAGCTTGGCATCAGGCATGAGCACTTGCAGAAAGGGAAGCTGGATCTCCAGCGAATGTTCCTGACTATGGGCCTCAGGGACATACTCTATGCGGCTTTCTCTTTGTTTAACTGCCGAAATCAACTCTCGGTCCAAAGATACCACACCCAATGGCGTACGATACCCACCTCGATCATACACGGATACACCCTTAAAATAGGAGCGGTGGCTGGGGGCAATGACCACAACGCTGGAGAATTTCCTCTCTCCTAACAGCTTGTAAGCGTAAGCAGCCACCTGTCCAGAGTAGCGGTATCCAGCATGGGGAGATATGAGGGCGATAAGTTGTCCTTTGAAATCAACCGTTGAAGCCTGGCTCAAGTAGCCCTGGACTTCCCGCTGCAGCCGAGAAGCATTGCCCGCATACCAGGATCCGGCAATCACCGACTCACGAATTTGTTCCGACGGCATGGTCTTACCCTCCATCGCGGCCGCATTGTGGGTGTTCAAACTCATACTCAAAGAGAGGATGGCGGCCAGGGTGGCAAAAATTAACAACCGGAGAGTCATATTGTCAGCGCAACCTTTCGTGCTATTGGAGGCAGGCTGTTATTTAGTCAGCGCTGATATATCGGTCTTATTTTAATAAAGAGCTGCGAGCTCTGTCAACAAGGGGTGCGCAGGACGGACTTCTCATCCAGGGTGAGCTGGAGTATACTACCTTCTCGGCAAATCGCACTGGCGAGGTAGTCCATGCTAAATTCAACCAATTTCCTTGATCACGTTACCATCATCCTGCACCGGCCTCGGTTTCCTGAGAACATAGGAGCAGCGGTGCGAGCAGCCTGCAATATGGGAATCTCCCGGCTGATGTTGGTTTCGCCGGAAGACTGCGACCTTACCCGCATCCTTAAGATGGCCACCCATGCCGCGGCTGACCTGGTGGAAAACATGGAGGTCCATTCTGATCTGCGCACAGCCTTAAAGCCTTTTCATTACATTGTGGGAACCACCGCCAGAACTGGCGGGCAACGTCAAGAGCTTAAAACGCCCCGGGCGATGGCGGAAAAGCTAGTACCCATCTGTACCAACAATCGAGTTGCTTTGCTATTCGGACCTGAGGATCGGGGACTTACCAACGCTCAGCTTCGTTACTGCCACGCAGTGGTCACGATCCCTACCTCGGATTTTTCCTCATTGAATCTGGCACAGGCAGTGATGATACTCTGTTACGAACTTATGATGGCAGGCGACAAGCCAACCGATCAGTTTGTACCACGGCTGGCCACTCGGCGTGAGCTTGACGGGATGTATGAACACTTGAAGGAAACATTCCTAAAGATCAATTTCATCAATCCAGACAACCCGGACTACTGGATGCAAAACATCAGACGTTTCTTCTCCCGGATTGGACTTCGGGCTCGAGATGTGAAAATAATTCGCGGCATCTGCCGTCAGCTTGATTGGTACACCCAGCGAAAAGTGGAGGATATAGGTCAGCTTGAAGGGGAATGATTCTTACTGACGGACATGGTCATTCTCTGCAACGACATAAGGTTAGTAACCCAATCCTACCCGCTCTTTGGCCAGTTCCAAGGTTGGCAGAGCTTTTGCCCTGGCCTTCTCAGCACCAGCTTTCAGAATTTCCCGAACATGTTCAGGGGCCTGCTCCAGTTGTTCCCGCTTCTCCCGAGCCGACCCGAAAAATTCCCATATCCGGCCGAAGAGTTCATTCTTGACCTCGTTGTATTTCAGCCCCCCCCTCTGATAGCGTTCTGCCAGGTCAGTCTTTTCAGCTTCACTCAAAAACAGGGAAATAATGGCGAAGAGATTACATTTATCTGGGTCCTTCGGATCTGCCACGGGAGTTGAATCGGTGACGATTGCCGCGATTTTTTTTCGGAGACTATCCTCTGCCGTAAAGATTTCAATGGTGTTGTCATAAGACTTGCTCATCTTCCTGCCGTCTAAACCCAAAACTGTGGGTATATTCGGATTAATCTCCGCCTCGGGAATGACAAAAGTCTCTCCGAACAAATGGTTGAATTTGATGGCGATGTCACGTGCGATCTCGAGGTGCTGCTGTTGGTCTTGTCCCACCGGCACTTTTTCCGATTGATAGAGGAGAATATCTGCGGCCATCAATACGGGATAAGAAAGAAGTCCATGATTTGGAGACAACCCTTGAGCTATTTTATCTTTATATGAGTGGCTTCTGAGCAGAAGCCCCACCGGGGTGACATTGTTGAGTATCCAGGTCAATTCCGCCACCTCCGGCACGTCCGACTGTACCCAGAAAATAG
>CAMYLW010000005.1 GCA_947259475.1 Thermodesulfobacteriota bacterium | reverse complement strand
CAAGATGTTGAAAAGAAAAAAGCGGAGCCAAAAACTCCGCATTTTCTTAGTTTAAACCAAGATATTGTAGCTTGGTCTCAAGAGGTAAAGTTTGGATTAAAGTATGTAATGTTCACTTTCTAAATTAAAAAGGGCAGAGCCATTGCTGACCCTGCCATCCTGTCTTAAACTGAAGGATTATTTCAATTCATCCCCTCCCCACAAAGCTGCTAACAACCCGGCTTGTTAATCGAAACCTTTATAGATCTACCAGTACCACCGCTACCAAGTAGCCGATCTCTCAGAGCCTCAGCCAAGCTTGTGCAGAGTTTACGATTATACCAGATCACCAGATTTCCTCCGACGGATTCAAGGTTATTAAGGCCCGCAAGGCTTGTCAGGGAATCGTTATGCTCGATATCCAGGCGTCCTCCGACGGATTCAAGGTTATTAAGGCCTGCTAGGCTTGTCAGGGAACGGTTAACGGAGATCCCCAGGCCTCCATCGACGTATTCCACGCTTTCAAGGCCTATAAGGCTTGTGAGGGATTCGTTAAGCTTGATATCCAGGCGTCCGCCGACATGGGCTAAACATTCCAACCCTTCCAGGCTGGTTAAAGGTGAATATTCGATTGAAAGATCACCTATTACGCTGGTGCAGCCTGATAAGGCTTCGAGATCGGCTGCGGTTTCGATGTCGTCGATCACAAAGCTGCCTTCGCATACAATGTTGCAGTCTGACACAGCAACCGCTGGCTTTAAGATGAAAAGTTGTAGGGTTACAAAGACGACTATTACCAATGTTTTAAAAGCATACCTTTTCACTTTCTCCATCCCTCCTCCATAAGAAAGAGAACGTGATGTTGACTCAGACTAGAGAAATTATCTCCCTGCTTTCTGTGGTTAAGCTGGCCTCTTGTTGAGTTCCTCCAGTAGCCTTTCGATCAGACTATCAAAGGATCCAGTGGACATGATCAGGAGCACGTCTCCAGCTTTGGCCCCAGACATGATGAAAGGAAGCATGGTGTCCACCTCGGGGAAATAGTGGGCCTCCACCCCGCGCTTGCTGATATCCTGTACGAGTTGCGCTGCTGATAACCTCTCTTCTAGGGCAATGCTTTGCAGCCCCGGAGGCTCCTTGATAAGCACAAGGTCGGCTGCATCGAAAACCGTGGCGTAACGCTCCTGGAAAACCCTCCTCTTGCTGGAATTGGTCCGCGGTTCGAAGATGGCCCAGAGGCGGCGGCCTGCATAGAAAGGACGCAACGCCTCGAGAGTAGCCTGTACCGCAGTAGGGTGGTGGGCGTAATCATCAATAACCGTGACCCCATCTGGCTCGCCCCTTACCTCTTGGCGGCGGCGGACGCCCCTGAAAGTAGTAAGTGCCTGCTGGATAGTTCCTGGGTCCAGACCGAGTTCGTGAGCCAGGGCGACCATGGACAAGGTGTTACTCAAGTTGTGTGCTCCCGCCAGAGGGGAGTTGAAGCTCGCCTCAAACCCTTGTGGCCCGGAAACATTGAAGCGGGTAGTACCAGCGCCATATTGCGCCATTTCTACCCTAATGTGTGCCGGCTCTTGCAAACCGTAGGTGACAAGCCGGCAGCGGGCCTTTCGACTCAATCGGGAGGCCCCGGGGTCGTCAGCATTGGCTATTAGGAGACCATCCGCTGGAATGCTTGTCAGCAATTGAGCAAAAGCGTTTTCCACCGCTTGCAGGTCTGGGAAGATATCGGCGTGATCGAACTCAACACTGGTGAGCACACATATTTGCGGTTGGTAGTGGAGAAACTTGGGCCCTTTGTCGAAAAAGGCGGTGTCATACTCATCCCCCTCCACCACGAAGTAAGGACCACGCCCAAGGAGATAGCTCTGTTGGAAATTGGCCATCAATCCGCCTACCAGACAACCCGGATCCATTCCAGCCACGGTGAGTAGCCAGACAAGTAGTGCCGCCGTAGTTGTCTTGCCGTGAGTTCCAGCTGCCACCACCGATTGAGATGAGTTCAAGAAAAAGCGATGCAGGGCCTGGGGCATGGAACAGTAGGCTAATCCTTGCTCCACAGCGGCCACCGCTTCGGGGTTGTCACGTCGGATAACGTTACCCACCACCACCAGATCAGGGGGAGGTTCGAGGTTTCCGGCCCGATACCCTTCTTTGATCTGAATGTTTCGGGAGGCAAGGAAGGTGCTCATGGGAGGGTAGACATTTTCGTCTGAGCCTCGTACCAGGTAGCCTGCCTCCTGCAGCATCGCCGCCAGAGTGCCCATGCCGGTGCCACAGATACCTATTAGGTGGATCGTGCGTATGTCTGTGTCAATGGGTTGGTGTATCATAGGGTCGTTGAAATCGTTAAAGCCGTGATATCGCGGCTGGAAAGCCGCTCCCACAGAAGGATTTCGTAACTCATATCCTCCTCCTATACTCTTTCCTCTGACCTCTAATCTCCGACTTCTGGTCTCTGCCCCTGCTAGTTGCTTGCTCTTTAGCCATATTCTTCCATAACCGCGTCGTGGAGCAGTGGTCTGAAATCCTTGATCTTTTCGTTATCCCGACTGGGATGAATACGATTGGTGAGGAGAATTACCGCCATCTCTCTCTGCAAGTCAAGCCAAAAGGAGGTACCGGTGAAACCGAGATGGCCCACGGTTTCTGCCGAGAAATAGTGGCCAGCGCTGGAATCCGAGGAGCCTGGGGTGTCAAACCCTAGAGCCCAGGTGCTGGCAGGATCAAGACGGGCCGGCCGCAGGAACTCGGACAACCTTTCTTTGGACCAAGGAGCCGAGGTGTTTCCGGTTGAAAATGTGTCCAAAATAGCATCGAGGATACATTTGACCTCGGAGACTGTGCCGAACAACCCAGCGTGGCCAGCCACACCGCCGAGAACATAGGCATTCTCGTCGTGGACCTGCCCAGAGAGGGTTCTAGCCCTCCAGGAACAGTATTCGGTGTCAGCAAATTCGTAAGGATCTTGGACTGACCCTCGATCCAGGGGGAGGAAGACGGGGGTGGCACAGCCTAAATGGCCGAAGATGTTTTGCCGAGTGAAATGGTGTAGATTCTGACCGCTAATCTGTTCAAGGATCCACTCGATAAGAAGAAATCCCAAATCGCTGTAAGTAGTGACGGTGCCCGGGGAACTGTCAAGAGGTTCCTGTAAGATCATTTGACGTAGGCTTGGTTTACGATCTTTCAGGGGAAGGGTCTGCAAGGAAAGGTAATACGGCTTCCAAGCTGGCAGGCCAGAGCAGTGACAGAGCAGCTGTCTGAGGGTGATTTCCTTCTTGTCCTGGGGAATGTTCGTTGAGGGCAGAAGCTCTGCCAGTGAATCGTCCAGTTGAAGCTTTTCCTGGCTGACAAGACAGAGTACCGTCAAGGCAGTGGCCAGAGGTTTTGTAAGAGAGGCGAGGTCGAAACGGGTTTGGCTGGTCATGAGCCGCGGTGCTGGAAGCCAGGCTCCATTTCCCACCGCTTCACAGAAGAGGGTCTTTTTGTGACGAGCAACCAACAGTACGGCCCCAGGAAACACACCTCCGGCGACAGCTTCTAATAGCAGCTGCAGGATTCTCTTTTCCCCGCTCATGGTGTCGTGGCCGCCTGGTGATAGGTTAGTGTACCGGCTCCTGCGTCCAAAGTTGCGGGCAGGCCGAGGGGTAGGGTAAGGTTTTGCTGCTCGTGGCCAATGGGAACGCCGGAGAGTATGGGAAAGGAGGTCGAGGCAAGCCGTTCTTGGACTAATTCATTGAGTTCATCGCGTGGGCCACTTTCGGAAAAATCACCCATGATTAGACCGGCGACATCGCCGAAGAAGCCGGTGTGGAGCAGCTGGGTCAACATGCGGTCAATCCTGTATGTGGGCTCACCCCTGTCCTCCAGCAAAAGAATAGCGCCAGCAAATGATGGAAAAAAATCCGTGCCCAGCAGGTGACTGAGGGTGGTAAAATTACCGCCGAGCACTGGTCCCACACAACTCCCCGGTTTGAGGCAGAGTGCCTCAGGAAAATGCACCTGCATGGGTTCAGTAATACTCAGAGCCTTCCAGAGAGAATCCACGGTGTTTTGGTCAGCCGTGGCCAGGGTAGAAACGGTAGGGCCATGGAAGCAGACCAAGCCGGTCTGCCTGTAACAGGCGAGAAGCAGGGCGGTGATGTCACTGAATCCTACCAATGGTTTGGGAGTAGATCGTAAGCGGTCGTATGAGAGTTCTGAAAGAATACGCAGGGAGCCGTACCCGCCCCGGGCGCAAAACAGACCCCGTATTTCGGGATCTTGGACGAATTGGTTAAATCGAGAGGCACGGTATTCGTCACTTCCGGCCAAGTAGTCGGCTTGCAGGCTCTCGCTTCCCACGTCCACAACTACCTCCAAACCCATTTTCTCCAAGATGAGGCAGCCTGACTCGAGTTCGTCTACTGGACAGGGACTGGCCGGTGCCAGTACGCCTACCCGGTCTCCGGGTCGCAGTCGGGGTGGTTTGATTACAGTTGTCATAAGAAACGGATTTGCTCGACCTGACGTTTTTGACTAACTGAATTGGTGTGATAGTGCAAACTTCGCGGGCGGGTCCCCGCGTCTATTTCTCTTCTCCCTGATTCCGTTCAAAAATGATTCTGAGCCCTTCCAAAGTGAGGTCGTCGTCAACCAGTTCAATTTCTTCAGATTCAGCCGAAATTAAACGGGCCAAGCCACCGGTGGCCACCACCGTAGGATTGGTACCGGCCTCCTCTTTGATCCGGCTCACAATACCATCCACTAGACCGGCATAACCATATACTATGCCGACGTTCATGGCGCTAATGGTGTCCTTGGTGAGAACGGCTTTGGGTTTGGCGAAAATCTCCACTCTCGGCAGCTTTGAGGCTTTCTGAAAGAGTGCTTCGCAGGAGATCATAACTCCGGGACTGATGACTCCACCCAAGTATTCGCCATTGGGGGAGACATAATCGAAGGTAGTAGCAGTGCCGAAATCGACAATAATCACACTGGTCTTATATTTTTCATAGGCAGCTACTGCATTGACAATCCGGTCGGCACCGATCTCTTTGGGATTGTCGTAGTAGATGGGCATTCCGGTGCGGATTCCTGGCCCGACCAGAAGAGGTTCAATCTCAAAGTACTTGTTGGCGAATTCAACCACGGTGTTGAGCATTGGGGGCACTACACATGAGGCCACCATGTGAGTCACGTCTTTAAATTGGACATTCTTGGCTGTAAAGAGGTTGTGCATCATAATACCGTACTCATCGGCGGTCATGTCCTGTTCGGTACGAATACGCCAATCGGTGACGAGCTCAGCACCCCGGTACAGGCCCAGGACGGTATTGGTATTGCCTATGTCAATGGCAAGTAACATGGGAGTGGTTCACCTTTAGCCAGCATGATTCATGAAACATGCGGGCTATGACATCACTCGTTCAATTGTGGCCGCGGTCTCCTCGGCCAGTTCCACCACGAGATCCTGATCTTTCCCTTCAATCATTACCCTAATCACGGGCTCAGTTCCTGAAGGCCGGATGAGGAGGCGACCATCATCGCCTAGTTTTTCTTCAACCTGCTCCACGGCACGGGTAATCTCGGGGAACTCATCCAGAGGTTTACGCTCTTTGACGCGGACGTTGACCAGATGTTGGGGATAGCGATCCATAATGGCAGCCAGTTCAGACAGAGGCTTGTTTTCAGTAAGCATAACCTCCAGGAGTTGGAGGGCGCAAAGGATGCCATCGCCAGTGGTATTGTGATCGAGAAAAATGATGTGGCCGGACTGTTCACCGCCCAGGTTAAAGCCACCAGTTCGCATTCTTTCCACCACATAACGGTCACCCACCGCAGTCCTCTCAAGACTAGCGCCCAAGGACTTTAGGGTTACCTCTAATCCCAAATTGCTCATGACGGTGGTGACCAGGGTGGAGTGGTTCAGCCGCTTTTCTCTGAGCATGCGGGCCGCAAAAATCGCCATTAACTGGTCGCCGTCCACCACTGCTCCCTTTTCATCCACACAAATGAGCCGGTCCGCATCTCCATCAAAGGCAATCCCCAGCTGAGCTCCAGATTCTTTCACCAGATCAGCAGTCACCTGGGGGTAAACACTACCACAGTCGTCGTTTATGTTGTAGCCGTTCGGTTTCACACCAGTGAGTACCAGGTTGGCGCCCAGTTCCTCGAAAACAGCGGGCGCAACCTTGTAAGCGGCGCCGTTGGCACAATCCACCGCAATCTTGATGCCGTCCAGAGTGAGATCCTTAGAGAAGGTATTCTTCAAGAACACCACGTACCGGCCCACAGCATCATCCACTCGGAAGGCCTTACCCACCTCTTCGGCGGTTGGTCGAAGGTGATCAATGTTATTAGAGAAAATAAGCTCCTCGATTCTTTCCTCAATTTCATCGTCGAGCTTGAACCCGTCGCGGGAAAAGAACTTGATACCATTGTCCTGAAAAGGATTGTGAGAGGCAGAAATGACCACACCGGCATCCGCCCGCATGCTGCTGGTGATAAAGGAGATACCCGGGGTAGGAAGTGGTCCCACCAGGAGCACATCCACTCCCATGGAACAGATGCCTGAGGCTATGGCGTTTTCAATCATATAGCCTGAGAGTCGGGTATCTTTACCAATAACGATCTTGTGACGGCGCTTGTCATTTTTGAAGACGTACGCTACGCCCCGGCCCAACTGCATGGCCATTTCCGTTGTCATGGGATAGACATTGGCTACCCCTCTAATCCCGTCGGTTCCAAAGATTTTGCCCATCTTACGCCCCTGTTCATCGCAAAGCGCCTGGCGCAGAGCGCAGAGCGAAATCTACACGAGTTGAGGAAAAGTTGATTAACGATTCCATAAATTAAACGCTTAGCGCTATGCTCTATGCGCTATGCGTTTATAATAGCGTCTGTCATATCAGCCAGCTGACGGCAGGTGGCAACTTCATGGACTCGGATAATATGGGCTCCTTTGATTATGCCTGCGCAGACTGTGGCCCATGTACCAGGTTCGCGCTCGGTTACTTCCTTGTCCAGCACCTCACCAATAAAGGACTTGCGTGAAGTGCCGAGGAGGATAGGTAAGCCTAGTGTGGCCAAAGCATCCAAGTGCTTGATTAACAGCAGATTGTGGTTTACGGTCTTGCCAAAGCCAATGCCCGGGTCAACAATGATACGTTCGCGGGAGACCCCTCCGGCGCAAGCAAATTGAATGCGTTCTTCCAAAAAAGCGATGATTTCGGAAAACAGCGAACCATAGTGCGGCTCGACCTGCATGCTTCGTGGGGTGCCCTGCATGTGCATAAGAACGAGCGGAACCTTTGCAGCTGCAGCCAGTTCTACCATCTGCGGATCAAATTGCAGGGCGCTGATATCATTGATCATCGTTGCACCTGCATCCAAGGCCGCCCGCGCCACTTCGGCTTTGCAGGTGTCAATGGAAATGGGAATAGAGGTGCGCTTTGCCAGTTCACTTACAACCGGGATGACCCGCCGCAGTTCCTCCTCCAAAGGTACAGGATCAGAAAATGGCCTGGTGGATTCGCCGCCGATATCCAGCAAGTCCGCCCCCTCAGAGGCGAGGAGTTCTCCCTGTTTGATGGCTTTCTCTGTTTGAAAAAAAAGGTCGCCGTCGGAGAATGAATCGGGAGTGACGTTAATGGCCCCCATGAGCAGGGACCGTTCGCCCAACTCCAAGGTTTGTTCGTCGCAATGGATGGTAAAGCGTGGCCGGTTCACGCCTGGGTCTCTCCGAGCTTATCCTTGGGAAGGTCTGTTTCTTTGGCTGTAACGGGATCCCCTTGTTCCTGCGGTTCCGTTTGAGGTTGGCTGCCTCCGGTCTGGCGGCGTTCCTCCGCAACCACATCTGCGGCGGTCACAGTTCGGGTGAACTCTAGCCCCGGCTTGGTGGCCTCTATGATGACATCGATCTCTTTGCCATCCAGGGTTTCCTTTTCGATGAGGGTTTCGGAAATCTTGTGGAGAAGGTCCTCGTGCTCCTGGAGGATCCCTTTGGCAGTGTTATAAGCCTCGTCAACAATGCGCCGGACCTCCTCGTCAATGCTGATGGCAGTATTCTCACTGTAGTCCCGGTGCTGGGCAATCTCTCGGCCGAGAAAGATCGCCTCCTCTTTTTGTCCGAAAGCGATTGGTCCCATGGACTCGCTCATGCCGTAGACAGTTACCATCTTGCGGGCTATGGTGGTTGCTTTTTCTATATCATCACTGGCACCGCTGGTCTTGTGTTTGAAGACCAGCTCTTCCGCCACCCGACCGCCCATTAGTTTTGCCAGGGTGTTTTTCATGTAGTCTTCGTCATAGGAATACCGATCCTCGATCGGCAGAGTCATGGTCACACCAAGGGCGCGGCCCCGCGGGATGATGCTTACCTTATGGACTGGGTCTGTTCCGAGGAGAAACTTGGACACGAGGGCATGGCCCACCTCATGAAAGGCGGTGTTGCGCTTTTCTCTCTCACTCATAATCATGCTCTTGCGCTCAGTGCCCATCATAACCTTGTCTTTGGCCCGCTCCAGGTCAATCATCTCAACCATCTCTTTGTTGAGCCGAGCTGCGAGCAAGGCAGCCTCGTTTACCAAATTTTCCAAATCAGCTCCAGAAAACCCTGGGGTGCCTCGGGCAACTACGCTCAGGTCCACATCAGATGACAAAGGCGTGTGGCGGACATGAACCATGAGAATACCCTCCCGACCCCTCAGGTCCGGAAGTGGCACCACCACCTGGCGGTCGAAGCGACCCGGTCTGAGCAAAGCAGGGTCTAGCACATCCGGGCGGTTGGTGGCGGAAATGAGAATTACCCCGTCATTGGACTCAAAGCCGTCCATTTCCACCAGAAGCTGATTGAGGGTTTGTTCTCGCTCGTCATGACCGCCTCCAAGACCGGCTCCTCGATGTCGTCCCACCGCGTCTATTTCATCAATAAAGATGATGCAGGGAGCGTGTTTTTTCCCCTGAACGAAGAGATCGCGCACGCGGGAGGCACCTACACCCACAAACATCTCCACGAAGTCGGAGCCGCTTATATTGAAGAACGGCACCCCGGCTTCACCGGCAATTGCTCGGGCCAGTAAGGTTTTTCCAGTACCAGGGGAGCCAACGAGCAGTACACCTTTGGGAATACGCCCCCCGAGTTTGGTGAATTTCTTAGGATCTCGAAGGAATTCAATGATTTCCTCAAGCTCTTCTTTGGCTTCCTCAATGCCGGCTACATCCTCGAAGGTCACTTTGCGGGCCGAGTCAGAGACGAGGCGTGCCCGGCTTTTTCCAAACGACATTGCTTTGCCGCCACCGGCTTGCATTTGACGCATAAAAAAGATCCATACGGCAATCAGCAAGAGCATTGGGAACCAGCTGATCAGGATCGTCATGAACCAGGGCGACTCCTCTGCAGCTTTTGCTGTTATCTGTACACCCTTATCCCGTAGCACCCGGATCAGGTCGGGATCGTTGGGAACGAAGGTTCGAAAAGCAGTGCCGTCTTTGTACTTGCCATAAATGTCGTTCCCCTGAATGGTTACTTGATTCACCTCTCCGTCAGAGACGGCGGCGATAAACTCGCTGTAGCTTGTCTCCTGCTTGCTTTGGCCGGGATGGTTAAACATGTTGAAGAGCAGGATGACCATCAAGCTTATGACCAGCCATAGTGCTAGGTTTTTATAGAAAGGGCTCAATTCATTTCTCCTCAAAACAGTATACTACATTGTCAATTTCGACTCTGTATCACTAACATACCAAATTAGTCATTGCAAAGTAAATGTCAATGACGGTTCTTGGCTTGTTGCTTCCCATCTAGAATCACGATCATCTCTTTGCGAAAGCCATGCCAAGCGGGCCTTTACTCAAGTTTCAGTGTTCAGGTCTATCAATTCTGACACCTGACACCCGACACCTGACATCCTAAAATTTGGTGCTTGGAATTTGATATTTTGCAGTGCTCCACCACTCCATCAGTCCAGCAGACTGCCGCAAGAGGGGAAAGACCATGGTAACCACCTCTGGGGCAGCCCAAAGGTGGTTACTGCTTTCCAGCCAACCCTTCCAGGTAGCGGAGCCGTAGCAGTCGACTGGTATCCGAAGTTAGCTTTACCCGGTCGTCCAGTCGGTGGCCAACAACCCAGATGATATGGTCTTTACTGCAAAGGATTGGAATCTGGCGACGCTGGCTTTTGGGGACCTTGGCGTCAATAAAAAAGTCCTTAAGCTTCTTGCTACCCCCCAATCCCAAAGGGCGGAAGCGGTCGCCGGGCTTGTTGGACCTGAGAGTAAGGGGAAAAGAGACCCTGTCTAGGTCCATGATGGCTTCGTTCGGATTGTGACTGAATTCAACGGGCAGGTCCGAAGCTAGTAATTCAACCTCCATGCTGTGATTCAGCGAGGGGAACGGGTGAACGCCGTGATCTGAGATTCTAAAAGTAAAATCCTCGACCGTCTCGGGTCGCAAAGTTACGGTCACCCAGTCGTAGCTTTTTTCAACTAGAACCGCACCAGGGAGGTCAAGCTGGCGGTTGGCTGCAGGTGATCGGCACAATTGCAGAAGGATTTCCGTGTGATGAAAACCAAATTCCCTCAGATCTCCTTTAACCTCCTGCACCACCCGTCGCAGCAAACGTTTTTGCATGGCAGGATGCGTCTCAAGCAATGGTCTGGTCGGGAAACGGATTCCGCCATCCCCGTGGTTCAATGAATGCTCATCCAGCCAGGAAGTGAGATGCGACTCCCAGAAGTCCTCCTCTTCTCGAAAGATCTTACTGGTTCGCAGCAAAGTGGCATTTAAATTGCTATTGAATGCCTGCTGAAGTTGTGGCAGCAATTCCAGCCGCAATAGATTGCGCTGGCACCACGGCTGCAGATTTGAACTGTCTTGCCGAAAGGCAAGACCGTTGTCTTCAAGATAGACCATGATCTCGTGACGGTGGCATTCCAACAGCGGGCGGATGACTCCTTTGTGGTTGCAGGGGTCCATACCGCTGAGACCGCGCTGGCCAGCACCGCGAAGGATTCGGAGCAGGATTTCTTCAGCCTGATCATCAGCATTATGGCCCAGGGCAAGCTTGCTTGCCCCCTTTTCGGCCATTACCTGATGGAGACATTGATAGCGGAGAGCACGTGCTGCCATTTGCAGGGAGCCACCATGCTCTTTTTGCCAGGTGCGGACTTCCAGCCTTTGCTCCACCACTGGCAGCCCTAACTGGTGGCTGAGATTTTCAACAAAAAGGGCGTCCTGATCTGCTTCAGCACCACGGAGTCCGTGATGGACATGAGCCACCACCAACTCCACTTTGTGGCTGTGCCGGAGTCTATGGAGGAGATGGCAGAGAGCGACCGAATCAGGGCCACCGGACACAGCGACCACAACCAGATCGCCTGACTGAAGCATTCGGTGGCTCATGACTGTATTATGTACCTTTTCCAACAACATACGCAATTTTCCAGGTTAAGCGTGACCATTTGATTATACGAGAGGGACGGAGCCCTGTCCAGGGTGGTGCGAAGAGCGTGTAACCCTAAGGCAACCATCCATTTTGTTGTAAATATTCTAAGGATATGCTAATGAACTGCAAACGAGAAGCCATGGCGAATCCTGCCTTATTTTCAATTTGACTGGACGGGGAGCTTCAGTTTTAAAAGGATGACAGCCCGTAGGGTTGTCAGGTAAGCAGAATATGCGGCGGAAAAAACTTGGCCAGATTCTAGTGGAAGCCGGACTGATCAGTGAAGATCAGCTGGTACAGGCATTAGAAGAGCAGAAAAAGCAAAAGGGAAAGCACCTGGGCAGGATTATCATAGAGAAGGAGTGGGCCAAAAATGAGGATATTTGCAAGGCTCTGTCCCAACAACTCAATATCCCTTACGTCAAGCTGAAAGAGCTGGAATTCTCCAAAGAGGTAATCGAGACTATTCCTCGAAAGCAGGCAAACAGGAAGCTCCTCTTTCCTTACAAGAAGACGGGTAGACGTCTGCGGCTGGCCATGGCCAATCCACTGGACTATACCACCATTAACGAGATCAAGTTCAAGACAGGTCTTGATGTTTCCGTTGCGGTTGCCACTGAGGAAGATATCCGCGAGGCCATCGATGACAATTACCCAGATGAGTTTGATCTCGATCTGTTCGCCACCATGGTTCCGTCCGAGGAGGTGGAAGTCCTTGCTGAGGAGCGAGATGAAAACGAATATGATGTTGACGAACTCATTCGGCAATCTGAAATCGCGCCCATAGTGCGCTTGACCAATGCCATTCTCGCCGATGCCATCAAATTGCAGGCAAGTGACATCCACATCGAGCCCCAGGAAAGAGAGGTGACGGTACGCTACCGCATTGACGGGATGATGAAGAACATCTTTAAGGTGGGGTTACCGGCCCTGGCTCCCCTTGTCTCCAGAATCAAAATCATCGGCGATATGGACATTGCCATGAAGCGGCGTCCTCAAGACGGGAGGACCAAGCTCAAGGTTGGCAACAATCAATATGACATGCGGATATCCACCTTGCCCACTATTTTTGGTGAGAAGGTGGTAATCCGCATCCTTGATCAGTCCAAGGCCTTTATAGATCTCCAGGAGCTTGGTTTTGGTCCTGATGACTTAAAGGCTTTAGCCTCCATACTCATTCGGCCGCAAGGGATTGTCCTGGTCACGGGTCCAACGGGTAGCGGCAAGAGCACGACACTGTATGCTTCCCTCAATAGGCTGAAGTCTGAGGTAATTAATATCGTTACTGTTGAGGACCCGGTAGAGTACCAGTTGCCCGGAATTAGCCAGGTCCAGGTAAATGAAAAAGCGGGTATAACTTTTGCCTCCGGACTACGCTCCATTCTGCGCCAGGATCCAAACGTGGTCATGGTGGGAGAAATCCGCGATGCTGAAACCGCCAAAACAGCCTTTCAGGCTGCCAATACTGGGCACCTGGTCCTTACCACTCTGCATACCAACGATGCTTCCGCGGCGGTGACGCGGTTGGTTGACCTGGGTGTTGATCCTTACGTGATCGCCTCCTCTCTCCTTTGCGTATTGGCGCAGCGACTGGTGAGACAGAACTGTCCCCATTGTGTGGTGGTAGAGAAGGTGAACAAAACGCTGCTTACCAGGCTAGGGATAACTGGAGACAACAAGACTCTTGAGAAGATCAAGAAGGGTCAGGGCTGTGAGGCGTGCCAGTTCTCAGGCTATCTTGGTCGCTTGGGAATTTATGAGATGCTCATGGTGGACAATGACTTGAGGAAGTTGATTGTCCAAGGTGCCTCGGATACCGAGATTGCTGAGGACGCCAGAGAGCGCGGAATTAAAGACCTTTTTGGTGATTGTCGAGACAAGCTATTTCAGGGAGTCATTTCTGTTGAAGAGCTCATGAGGGTGGCGCCGCCTCTTGAACGAGAAGGACGTCGGCCAGCCATGGAACAGGAGGTTGCAGCAGCTCCGGTGGAAAAGACGGCAGAGGCCTTGGGGGCGCAACTGCGGGTTCTGGCAGTGGACGATGACCCCTTCATCCGCAAGATGCTGCAAAAGGTCCTGACTGAAGCCCAGTATGATGTAGTGCTGGCCACGGATGGGGAGGAAGCGCTGGAAAAAGTATATCGGGAAAGGCCCGATCTGATCATCTCCGATGTGGTGATGCCTAACATGGATGGCCTTTCCTTGGTGAAAAAACTAAAAAGTCAGTTGCAGACCAGCATTATTCCGGTAATCCTCCTTACTTCTAAAGACGAAGTGGAGAGCGAGGTGGAGGGGTTGGAGGCGGGTGCCGATGATTACATCCCGAAACCAATTGTTGCTAACCTTTTGCTGGCCAGGATTAACCGGGTCTTGTCCATCTATGGCCGGGCACAGTAGCAGTGGCGAGTGAAGTGCATGGCTGCATGGAAGTGAGGAGTTGCTTGCATGCCAGATTTTCCAACCGGACCAGGGAAAAAGATTCTTGACCAGGTCCGCAGGACTCAGCAAGATCAGCTTGCCTCAGAAACAATAGATTTCCCTCACCAACAGTATCTCAGTTTCCTCCTCAATGAAGATTGGTATGGTTTAAGCGTATACCACTTGGTTGAAGTCTTGCCGCCGCCGAAAATTACCCGGGTTCCCAGTGTCCCCGATCACATTCTGGGCGTGATAAACCTGCGGGGCGAGGTGCTCTCCACCATTGACCTGAAGAAATTTTTTGGCTTGCCCCAGGGTGAATCCACCGAGGACCAAGCCATTATCGTGGTAGAGCATGCTGGGGTGAGAACAGGCTTGCTGGTAGATGATATTGGCGACCTGGTGAACCTGGCCCCGGAAGACTTAAGTGAAGAGCCGCTTCTGGCGGGGACATCTCAGCGTGTTTTTTTTGAAGGCGCAGCGCCTTGGGGTGAGGTTTTTTTGACTGTTATTAGACCGGAAGGGATTTTTCAAGCAGAAGGCATGTACTCGTACCAAGGATAAACTATGGTAGATAGCAGCGAGGATGCCACCCTGGCGATTCTCACCTTCTGGGTGGGCCCCTTCCTTCTGGGTGTAGAGGCAGATCAGATAGCCCAGTTGACTCGTCCTTCCGGCCAGAGGCTTTCGACCCATATAAGTGAAGTAGCGAGCGACCTCAAGGTAATGGATCTTAGGTCAGCATGCGGCCTGGCTCGAGAAACCGATGAAGAACAGCGGCAACTTTTGGTGGTAGATCGAGCTGGGGAGAGAGTGGGCTACAGAGTTGATCAGGTAGGCGAGCTTATTAGCATTGATATTGCCATGTATATATGGCCGCTGCCACCGCTGCTCGAGATTCAAAAGCGGTGGCGGCAACTATGGGGTGTTTGCCAGTGGGAGAATGAGCTAGTGCTGCTCGTGGACCTCCAATACCAACCACAAAATAAGCCAAAAGAAGGATACATTTCCCATGAGTGGACTTAAAAAAAGGATTGTTTGGAACCAGGCCATGTTGTTTGTTTATGTCGTACTCATCCTAGGGCTACCCTACCTCTGGCTTAGTGTTGACCTGGCAGACGGTCAGGTCCTTCCTTTTCTTGTGATTTATGCTCTTACAGCATTTCTCCTTCTGGGTATTTTCGTGCTCTTGCCACTGCAGTATGGTCGACCGCTGCTCTCCCTGGAGAGGATGATTTCCGCTGGCGACGAACTCGATGTGGAGGAAACCACCGCCATAGTGCAGCTGGGGGCCAGATTACCCGCTCGTTTGGCGCTGATCATTTTTCTAGCTGGATACTCCATTTTCTTACTGGGAATTCTGGCCATGCGGCTAAAGGCCCATTTTAGTCTGGGCCAGAGTCTGCAAAGCATTTTGGCAGGCATCGTTATTTGTTTGGTCTACTCCCTTTTCACTCTCTTTACCCTGGAGGGTATCATCCTTCCGGAGATGGCCACAGCAATGGGCCGTCTGCCACAACGGGTGTCTTTGAAGGGGATGAGTCTTTCCCAGAAACTTTGGGTCACCTGTGGTTCACTGGTACTTATCGCTGTACTTTTTGTCAGTTCAATTAGCTTTATAGAGAGCGAAAAAGCATTGGAAAGGCAGGCAGTGGAAGTGCAGCGCGTCCAGCTTGGACTTGCCACCAGCACGCAAAACTGGGGAGATCTGGCTCATCGAGGGAAAGGCGACGCGCTCGTGGAGGCAGTGGAAAAGCTAGATCTTGGTGAAGCCACCTCAACCTATTTCTTGACCAGTGGTGGCTCCGTGCTGGCCAGCAGTCCCCATGGATTTAAGCCCATACTCCCGGCTGGGCTTCTGGCAGAACTGGAGCGTACACCCTCTGGCACGTATGTGGACAAACTGCAGGGCAAAATCTACGCTTTCCAGAAACCGGAAAAGGCGAATGGCTTTTTGGTGAGCGAGGTTGACCGCAGCCAATTCTTCGTTCCCCTGCGGCACATTGTCTGGATCACCAGCCTTGTTTGTTTGGTAACTCTCTTTATTGGTTTCTACCTTTCGTATATTCTTGCCAACAGTTTTACCAGGCCCCTGGATAAATTGGGACGGTATGCCCGACAGATTTCTGCCGGGGAGATCTCGGAAAAGGTTATTTTGGCCTCCGGTGACGAGGTGGGGAACTTAGCTGAGGCCTTCGACTCTATGCACCAGAACTTCACTCTTTTGGCCGAACAAGCACAGAAAATCGCTAGTGGAGATCTCAGCCAACAGGTGACTTTTCCCGGTCCCTTTGGTGAGGCCATCAATGCCATGGTAACTAATTTACGGGAAATGACCGGACAGAGCCAGGAGGCGGCGTCACGCATAGGCAACGCCTCCAGCGAAATTGTGGCTTCAGCTCAACAACAGGCCAGCGGGGCGGCCCAGCAGGCAGCATCGGTGAGTGAGACCACCGCAACGATGGAAGAGCTTAGCACCACTGCTCGACAGATTGCCGAGAACAGCAACGCCGTCACAGCAGTGGCAGAGGAGACGTTGAAAAGCGCCGAGGATGGGCAGGGGTTCATGGAAGAAAGCACAAAAAGCATGGTCCTGATTCGGAGCAAAACCGAGGAGAGCGCTGAAAAGATTCTTAGACTCGGCAAGAGGAGTCAACAAATTGGCGAGATAATTGACATCATTAATGAGATAGCCATCGAAACCAAAATGCTCTCCCTTAATGCGGCCATCGAGGCAGCCAAGGCAGGCGAGGCGGGGAAGGGCTTCTCTGTAGTCGCCGGGGAGATTCGGCGGTTGGCTGAAGATGTGGTGAAATCAACGGGTACTATCAGGGACGTGCTTCTGGAGATTCAGTCTGCTGCCAATGCTTCGGTTCTGGCTTCTGAGGAGAATGTCAAAGGTGTTGAAGAAGGGGAAACACGGTTGAATCAGGTGCGGGACGCCCTCGAAAATATTATTGCCATGGCTGAGCAGACCGCGGAGTCTGCGCGGCAAATCTCAGTTGCCACAAATCAACAGAAAGAGGCCAGCGAACAAGTGGTAAATACCATGAGGGAAATCTCTAAAGTGGCGCAGCAAACGGCAGCAGCCTCAAAAAGTTCCATATCTTCAGCCAGTGACCTCAACCGACTCTCGGAGGAACTTCGAGCCCGGGTAAGCCAGTTTAAGATAGAGTAAAGTCAGTTGTCAGTAGTCCGTGGTCCGTGGTGTGTATGGCTTACTACGGTCGCCGCGAAGGGCATGGAGCATGGAGCATAGGGCATGGGGAAAGTATCTCTCTTTCATTTAATCTCTGCTACAAGCCTCGGGTGTCAGGCTGTCTTTGGCAACGGACAACGAACAACGGACAACGGACAGCGCTAAACCTATGACTGAAGATACCGATCTGTTTTCCACACT
>CAMYLW010000004.1 GCA_947259475.1 Thermodesulfobacteriota bacterium | reverse complement strand
GAACGGTGAACCGTAACCGATTTTACTACCTGACTAATTTTCTAATTCTCTAATTCTCTAATTACCCAACCCTTCTTTTGTCCTCTGAGCTCTGACCCCTAATTTATTACTCTATGCCCTATGCCCTATGCCCTATGCCCTATGCCCTATGCGCTTTGCCCTATGCGCTTTGCGCTATTCCTCGGTCCACCAGTGATCCCGGCCCTCGAACCACCAGGCTGTGGAATCGGTCTCTAAAATCTGCGCTGCCAACCGCTTGCCCAGGTCCGTCTTCAACCGTTTCAGGGCAAAATGGATCCAATCCTTGGCATAGCTATTACCCAAATCTTGATGTTCCTTTAATTCTAGAATGAGATCCAGTTGGTCGGCGTCTCGGGCCAGTTGCGCTTCCCGACTTTCCCCTTTTACAAACTCTTCCAGCAGCCCCTGGATTTCATCACCGAAAGGAAGGGTTTTGGCGAGGTCCTTTACGGCCTGGTCTTCCCTAACATCAACGTAGTGTTTGTTCACATAGTTCATGTCCCCAGTGCGAGACTCCGGGATATCGTGAAACAAACACATTCGCACAACAGTAAAGGCGTCGGCCTGTTTATCCAATCTGGCCATGGTAAAGCCAATTGTCGCAACACGAAAAACATGCTCAGCCACAGACTCGCTACCAGAACCAAGAAACTGGAATCCACTCCTCGGGGTTTTTTTCAACATGCCCAGTTCGAAAAAGAAATTAATAATGTCCTTCAATTTTTTACTCCTATAAGTAGTAACCCGAGGTAAATATCTCGCTAAAATCTTTCAAATCGTTGAAGCCGTAAAAATCGCAATCCAAATCGCGGCTGAAAGCCGCTCCCACAGGATAATCTCTGAACTCTTTGACTAATTTTCTAATTCTCTAATTTCCTAATTGACCAATTCCCTACTTCGCCATGCGTTTACTTACCGAAAAGATCTCGATGCGACGGAAGACCATCCACCCCAACTGCGTGCAGAATGCCATTGACGATGGCCTGACCCATGAGCTGGGCAGCCAGAGCCCCCACCACTGTAACTTCGACCCCTGTATGAGATCCAGTACTGAGGGCGTAAATGGTATCACCGTCGTAAAGGCTATGGGCAGGAACTACGGCTCGAGCAATACCTGCCTGGGCCATCTGAGCCACTCGCGTCAGTTCAGTCTTGGAGAACTTGGCATTAGTCGCCACCACCCCCAACACAGTGTTGGTCCCAGTGAATCCTGTCAGAACTTCCAATTCAGACAGGCTTGCTGCTGCATTTGCCAGGTGCCGCCCGTCTTCAGTGCGAACCCCTGCCAAAAGCTCGCCATTTTCGTGATTGCGCACGTCCCCGTAAGCGTTCACCACAGCAAGTGCCCAGACCCTCAAACCTCCAGTGGAAGTGAGTGAAGCGAAACCCTGACCACCTTTCATTGCACGTCCAAGCCCAAACAGCTTTCCTACAGTAGCGCCCGTGCCAGCCCCAACACATCCCTGTTCAGCCCCTCCTGTTGAGGAGTTTTCACATGCCTGGGAACCCATGTTGGCGTCAGGTAGTGTCCCGCTTTTATTAAGTCCTAGATCGTAGACCACTGCACCACTGACAATGGGAACCACCCCATGCTCCGTTTGAAAACCAAAATCTCTCTGCCGCAGGTACTGCATCACACCTTGGACGGTAGCCAGACCAAAAGCGCTGCCACCGGTGAGAACAACTGCGTGCACCTGTTCTACAAGGTTTTCCGGCCGCAAGGCATCTGTGCCATGCGTCCCCGGTGCGCCCCCGCGAACATCCACGCCTGCTACCGCACCATTTTCCACCATTACTACAGTGCAGCCTGTGTGATGTTGCGTATCTGTCACCTGGCCGATGCGAATACCTTCAATTCCAACATTATTGCTGAAAGCCTCACTCATGGGTAATCTCAACCGTTGCCTTGATCTCCGTTGTCAATCCTCTCCCCAAAATCAGGCTCCTCGTCAGTTGTCAGTGAATCCAGATGCCGCTGGAGATGTTGATAAATCTCTTTACCGATCCTTACTCCCAGATCGATAAATTCGGGGCCGTATTGAACGCCTATGTTGGTGCGAAAGGTATTTTTAATTCTGAGGATGCCGTTGACACCCCAGGGAAAACGGCCAAACAGCTCGGCAATGTCTACTTGGTGATAGCTCATCATGTACCAGACGGTGTGGGTAAAATTATCAGGACCCCAGCGAAACTTGTCTGCATCATAAAGTGCATCGGCCACCAACTGCCCTGTTAAAGTGTCGCAGGTCTGAGGTTCTGAAAATGCTTCGTGATTGATGATGGCTTCTGCTACGCATTGTATTTCTGCAGGACTGAGGGGAAAATCCCGCAACAGGACTTTGGCCGCCTGAGCTCCGGCCGAGGCGTGTTCTTCTTCAGTGCGTTTCAGGTCGTGAAGGAGCCCGGCAAGTTGAACCAGTACGACCGCCCGCTCCAACTCTGCCTCCACAGTAAAATATTTCTCCCCCTCAAGAAGCACAATGGTACCGGCGTCCATACTCACTCTTGTAGCGTGCTGGAGGCCGTGACCAAAATCATCCACGTACAGTGGAGTCACCAGCTCTCTGCAGTGAATCAGCAGCGGACTATGAAAAAAGATACGCCGTGAAATTGCCAGTGCCGGTTTGAATCGTCGGTAGAATTCCGGAACCTCGTAACGTGAGGCAATACAGCGTGATTCGTTCATCAAACGAAGGTAGATTTCCTTCATGGTGTCGAGTGCTATCCGTTGAAGCCGCAAAAATCGTTAATTAGTTAATTAGTCGATTAGTGAATTAGTTAAATCGTAAATGGTAAATAGTAAAACTTGTATAACTCTGCTATTTGACTAATTTTCTAATTCTCTAGTTCTCTAATTTTCTAATAAACCTCTTCCTTCGTCTTCCTACTGTGTCCTACGCTAATGTAGTCGATATTTATCCCGTAGCAGTCTCTGAAACCTGGGCAGGTATATGAGATCGAAAGTCTCTTCTTTTGCCGGGAAAAGGTGTAGGGCCTGCTTTTTCACTCCTGCCACCATCGCCTGAGCCTCTTCCAGTGACAATTTCGTCTGGGCGAGATAGGCCAGAGAGAAGTCCACCAAAAATCTCAAGGTTTTTACACGGCGTTCTTCCTCTTCAATCTCTTTCTTCTCAGGTTGTTGTTCACGTTGCTTCACCAAACTGATCTCCAACTTTCAGTCCCCTTTCGGACACAAAGGCCGAGGCCTCCACCTTGCCTCCGGATTCGGGGCGAACCTTGCCGACAGAGAGTTTCCCGCCCTCAACAGCAACCTGAACTCCGTCAGGATCTGCTTGCACCACCGTTCCCGGGGTTTCTGTCGTGGGTTCTCCCAGCAGCCTGGCACCGTAGAAGCGGATCTTCTCTCCCTGCCAGAAACTATACACTCCGGGCTGCGGATCACAGCCCCGCACCAAATTGTATATGTCCTGCCCAGCCTTTTTCCAATCAATGGCGGCCACACGGTCGCTACAGGGTGGCTCGTAAGTGGCTCCCTCTTCCGGCTGTGGAATCTTCGGGGCTTTGCCTTCCTTGATTAACTCTACGGATTCGAGAATGGCATCAACCCCCATGGGAAAAAGATAGTTGAAGTAGAGGGATCCGGTCGTGTCATCTGGCCCAACTTCAATCTCCTTCTGAAGCAAAATGGGTCCCGTGTCAATACCACCGTCCGGCCAGAAAATGGTCAAGCCTGTCTTTTTTCTCCCCTTTATAACCGCCCAGTTTATGGCGCTAGCACCTCTGTGGAGGGGAAGAAGAGAAGGATGGTAACAAATGCTGCCCAAAGAGGGCAGCTGAAAAAACTTTTCCGGGATAATATCAGTGACAAAAGCCAAAATAGTCAGATCTGGCTCGAGCTCCTGGTACTCTGCGAAAACGTGATCATCTTTATAGGTCGATGGTTGAAAAACCGGAATGTCTTTAGCAACCGCTGCTTCCTTAAGTGGATCCTGTCGACTTCCCCTGTCCGGCGGGGCATAGACCGCCGCCACCTGTTCATCTCTTTCCATCAAGTTCTCCAGTACCTTGGCGCCGAAGGCAGCTTGCCCAATCAATACTATCCGCATTGTACACCTCCTAACTGGTCATTTTAGATTTAAGATTGTAGATTGAGACAACGAGAAACTGGAAGATTTCGCAATCTGCAACCTGGAATCTGAAATTTGGGATTGCGGTTTATTAATTTCGAATTTCGAAAAACGCCTATTAACTTAGCTCCGCAAAAGTCCCTTATCCCCTCGGAAACTAAGTCACAACCAGCCGATCCCGTCATTCCGGACGAGTCCGCCCAAGCGCACGAGATCCGGAATCCAGCGAAAGTGACGAATTACCGCACAGTCTCCCGAGGGAAGAGGGGACATGTAGTTATCGTGCGGAGCCAAATACCTATGCGTTTTCGAAATTTCAACCCTATGCTCTATGCTCTATGCTCTATGCTCTATGCTCTATGCTCTATGCTCTATGCTCTATGCTCTATGCTCTATGCTCTATGCTCCTGAATGGTGCCGAGAGACTCTTGGGCTTGTCAAGTAGATTTTTCACCCTCTTTCCCGGAAGGAGCCCGAAACCCTATGAGCCCTCGCTTCCCCAGATCCCGCAGAAATCCGGTCATGGCGACTTCCGCCTCTCGCCGGTTCAGTTTGTATCGACGGCATACAAAGTCTACCAGATCGCGAACTGCACGTTTCCCGTCCAGGAGAGACCAAGTCAGGCTACCCATCTCATCCAGTTGCAGCTTTCTGCTAAGCGTTTCCTCTGACCGCAGTCCCAATCTTGTGGCCAGACTTAGCAGCCATCCCTGCACGGTAAGAGAATAGGTAAGTACGACCTCACCGCTATCCAATTTTTCTTCCGAGACCTCTAGGCTCTTAACCGGGCGATAAGCGAGAGACTCTGACCGGCTGGAAGGTCCCTTGGAAAAGTCGTCTTTTGTTGATTTCCTCCGCTTAAACCATTTCATAATTAAAGCAAACTTCCTCAAGCATCTGTTCATTAAGGGGCTTCAGACCACGTGCTGCTACCCCGAGAATCTGGTTTCGAGAGGTCAGATTCCAGAGGCGCACCCAGATGTGAGGTTTTTTCCCGGTCATCCGAGCCCAGAGCCTGCTTGCAGCAGCGATTGACCCCTGACTTTGTCCTTGCAGGGCAGGTTTTCCATCGTAATTATACTCTCTCATACCTGCTATATGGCACCAGTTTAGTTCCTTACATTTTTTATTAAACCAAGCCAGCAGATCGCCACCCTTCAAGAGAAGGTCTGCCGGACCCCAGCGGTTCAAATGGAGGTGTTCCTTTTGATGCTGAAATTCCAGTTGATAGTGGCCCGGATGAAAGCGATGACGAACAAGTACGAACCGTTGCGGTATAAGGGCACGCAAGCCAAATAGAGCCCAGGGCACCATGCCGTCCTCGCTGTGGTCCTTAAAGGAATGCAGGATCTCCAGCGGTATGCTGGAATCATCTCGACGTTGCTTCTGGTAAAATTGAAGGAGGATGGCCTTCTGACACTTCGAGCAATATAAAATAGCCCCCTTGCCGCTTACCTCAGTGCTTTGCCATACAAAGGATTGGACCTCAAAATTGCGCAAAGCATGCTGCCAGTCATGCGGTAATGGGATTTCCTGAAAATCCACTCCGGGAGTGGAGGTCGAAAGCCGAGACAATTTTTTCAGATGAGTCTTGAAAGAGAACAGACCTTTTATTTGCTGCCATTTCAATTCCAGAACCGGGCCCACCTCATCGTCTAGCTGGAGATACGACGTTGCCAGCGAACTCACCTCCCATTGGGGTGGCACTCGCAAGCTAAGCCCGTTCCAGGCCACTGTTTTCCATGACTCCAACGTCCCGCTATCCATTGGACCCATGCCCTTCGTTGATTAGTCAAATCGTTAATTCGAAAATTCGAGAATTAGTTGATTAGTCAAATCGTTAAGTCGTAAACGGTAAGCGGTAAGCGGTAAACAGTAAACAGTGAACAGTAAGAGATATTATACCTTACAGGTTGCTTTCTGACCTCTGACGTCTGATCTCTGACCTCTGACTTCTGACGTCTGATCTCTGATTTCTTACTCTATGCTCCATGCTCTATGCCCTGTGCGCTTTCTTCTCTGATGTCTGATCTCTGACTTCTGACCTCCGACCTCTGTGCCGTAAACTCTACATTTATCCCCTTCGGACCAGGAAGCGCAAGTGGAAAGTAAACTTTTATCACTCTTAAGAGCTGTGTGAGTGGCACAAGCATTGCAAATGAATCCGTTGATAATTTACGTGTTGCCAAATAATCCAGACGTTTGCTAGTATTGCCGCCTGATCAACTCATAGGCATCCAGGTTTTTTGCAATGTCAAAAGAAATTATTTTCCCTGTCTCGAATGCGTATAAAACTCGATACCTCATTCTGCCCAGTCTGGAAGATCGACTGCACCGAATCGTGGTAGGCTGGGATCAGAACGGACCTTGCGATCTTAGCGTCTTCTGGGCCGAATTGGCCACCGGATTCATTGACCTTTTGGTGGTCGGAGGTGAAATTGGTTTGCGTATTTTGGCCAATTCGGAAGAAACTGTTCCATTCAGCACGGAGGAAATAGACCTGCCGCCAGGTTGGATGGTAAGCCATATATCTCTGGAGCCCCGTGATTTACCTCCTGACGTCTTAAAGATCGTCAACACCTTCTTCTACGATGTTGGAGTGGACACCTCCAGAAAGGAAAAAAAGGAAAAGGTCCGTCTTCTCTCTGACATTCACAAGAGTGACGAAGTCTGGCTCATTCTGAGTAACGATCAGAAACAGCGTCGGGTAATTGGCTGGTCAAAAGAGGGATCGGCCCAGGTTAATATCTTCTGGGCAAGGTTCGCTGACGATCAAGTATCGGTTTGTGTGGCTGGTGGCAGTGAGGGAGTTCGGATTATTACTACCGAACAGCCGGAAGGGGAATTAGTCAAATACGACAAGAACCGTCCCCCCGGAGTTGGCGCCCCATATCTCCGGATCAACTACGGCGCCTTGCCCGACAATGTTAAAGAGGACATCGGGCCCGAACCTGAGATTGAACCGGAAGACGATGAGGATTACGCCAAGACCCCGCCCCCCGATCTCGATCTCGACTAATCTCATTGTTTCGGATTTTGGGGCCTTGCCATCTTTTCCCTAGCGCTCGGGGACAGCCTATCAAGTTCAAATCAAGTGTGCAGGTCTACATTATCAGTTCCGGCATTCTGCAATCTAAAAGCTCATATCAAAAATCCGCAATCTAGAATCCAATTTCTGCTCTTCTTGACAGCAGAAATCTCATTCTTACTATAATTGTGAATGGTCGGGGCTGTTACAGCTCAAAAAGTAGCTCCGACCTCAGCGAATATTAGGTGAGTTACAGCTATGGCGGATACCACAGAATACCACGTCAGATGCAGCAGTTGCGGCGCAGCAAACAAATTACCATCTTCAAGACTTGGACAGAGCCCGACCTGCGGCAAATGCAAGCAACAACTCTTCTCTGAGAGTTCTCCGATTCGGAGTGGAGCAATCGTCGTACCCTGTAAGCAATGCCAGACAATCAATAAGATTCCACTCAAAAAGATTGATGATCTGCCGCTGTGCGGCAAATGTAAAGCACCAATCTCTATAAATCTCGCTACCCAACCTAGCCTCCTGATGCTGACGGATCAGAATTTCACTGAAAGCGTACTCCGCTCCCCGCTGCCTTTCCTCGTCAATTTCTACTCACCGAATTGTGGCCCCTGTAAGCTCCTAAGCCCTACCATCAATAAAATAGCTAAGGATTATGAGGGTCGACTGAAAGTGGGCAACTTCAATGTTGATATCAATCAATATATACCCTCTTTATACCGAGTAGGCGGGACCCCTACCCTACTGTTGTTTCAGGCCAGCAAGGAACTGGGGCGACTCGAAGGTTACCAGCCCTCAGGCACGATCACTCAGTGGATTCGGCCGCACGCGTGGTAAAGGCAGAGAGCATGGCGTAGATTGCGGATTGCGGATTGCGGATTGCGGATTTCAAAAAAAGCAGAAGACAGAAGACGGAGGACAGAAGGAAGGTTGGTGAATTAGAGAATTAGAAAATTAGAAAATTCGTGAACTAGAGAAATAATAAATTAATCAAATAATAGAGTTAAGCAAGCTTTACCATTTACCACCTGCTCTAAACTATTTAACGAGTTGACGTTTTGACGATTTGACGAAATAACGAATTACCTAATCAACTAATTCTCTAATCAACGATTTCTACAACTAGTAGACTAGCTTCCCGAGGGATTTGAGAATGAGTGTCACTCCCATGGCGAACATACCGGTAAGCCCCATACCGCAGGAGAACCCCGCCAGGAGGACCGGTGCATACTGGCGCCACATGGTACCGTAACGCTTGAGGAAAAAGAAACGCCCCAAGAGCGCCCCTATTACCTCCAGAATCAGGCCATGGGGAGTGGACTGCCCCAGGCCACGAACCACCCCGTACACAAGCATTATGGGTAGGCCAAACAGGAAGAGCACCATATAGGTAACCAGACCAAAACCCAGGCCGGATAAGACGTAACTGCCTTTCAGCGCCTGAAAGAAAAGAGAATTTCCTTCCAGGGTAGAGGTCTGCATCAGCAGGGTGTTTAAGGCCTGAAGATGCCAAAGCTCTTGGGCAAAAGGATAGCTACTAGAGGGTATGGGCGCCAAACGCCAGATGAACTGGGAGAATAGAAGACTTGCCACCATAACAACCGGAAAAACCACAATCTCTGCTTTGATGATACCCCGGATGCTAGTGCCGGTGAGCTCAATCGTTCGAAACTGCACCGTAGCCTCACCGTAGTTATGGATGGGAATGGGAGCATACCAGACCTCTATCCCTTGATAGCCGAAGAATTTCGCCCCCGCTATGAAACTAGCCTCTCGCACCATGGGCAGGCTGACGAACTGCCCGGCGATGCCCTCCATACGGGCAGTGATATAGGAGATGACAGGGGTGTAGATGAACCCGTAGCCAATGAAAAAGATCCAGGGGAAGTTGGGCACCAGCCAGACACAGAGCCCGGTATAGGCCAGAGTGGAAAAGACATAGATGCCAATAGAGATCCAAAAATTGAAATCACCCCTGCCCGGTGGTGGACGAAAGAGTTCGCGAAAGCTGGCGCGTTGCTCACCAGAGCTATTGCTGAATGAACGCAGAACATGCCAGATGCCCACGAGACCAATGGCGAGACCCAAGCCAATCCCAAAACTCATATAGAAGTCAAAGTTGTTGGCAAAAACCGTATCTACAGTCCCCATACCGGGATGCCAGCGCCGGAGTATACCCTGCTTGAACAGAATGGGGTTGGCAGCCACTGTGATAAGCAAGCCCACCAAGCCGCCCATCACCGCCCAAAAGGGCAGGACCATGCCAATGAATATGAGCCCAAGGTCTAGCTGAATACCTGTGGCCACCGCCGGTAGCACGTTTTCGGTATGGCGGGTAAAGTCAATCCAGGGAATGGGAATGAGACGAATTGGTTCAGTCAGGAACAGCTCGGAGACAGCGGGCAGAAGTACGTAAAGCGTCCCAAAAGCCAAGCCTATAACTCCGCCAATGGAGAAAACTCGCCACTTCCAACTCTTCTGCTTATCTTCAGTGGATTCAGCCAGAGCCATGGTTCCCAAGGCTCCCACCGGCGCCATGGGGAATGGCAACTTCTCCACATCTGAGGTAATCCTATAGAGGGCGTAGCCGAGGCCAAAATGGTCAATACGTTGGATGATCTGAGATCCCACCAGAAGCAGAATGGGTACCATCCAGTCGCGGTGAAAGAAGGTGCGCTCCAGGAGCGATCCGGAGCCCGGTTGCGGCGCCACCCAGGTGGGAATGAATTCGGTGAGTCCCAGCATTCTGGCTGCATCCGACTGAACCAGATACTGACTCCAGAGCAACCCCTGGAAGGGTGAGGCCAAAGCAGCGCCCGCCATGTAGTAAAGGAGGAAAATTTCCTGCTGTTTGAGTTCAGAATAAGACCTTTTGGCCAGCTCCGCGAAGAGAATAATGGTTACCCAGCGAGCCGCCGGTCCGATGCCGGTACCCATGACCAACTGCAAGTACATGCTGCCCGGCATCATGAGAAAGCCAATAAAAATAGCCCCGACCACGGTCTTCCAGTCAAAGCCTTCCTCAAAATGCTCCGGCGGTGGCAGTAGATCTCGGTATTCTTGTAGTTCTTTGTCTTCGTACATGTTATTTCGCAGGGCGCAAAGCGCAGAGCGTCAAATACATCCAGAAAAAGTCTGCCAAATTTCCTATTTTAACTAACTGGGCAGTACCTGATAGCTGGCGAAGGTAAAGAGCCCCACAATAGCCCAGGAGCCCGCCATAAGAAAATCCCCTATGATCAAGCCGATGAAGATAAATCTTATCTTCTTGAAAAGTGATACTCCGCCATATCTCAGGCTCAAATGATTACAGAGCCAGCCCACCAGAAAGCTGAACCAAAGAATCCGCATGGCTGAACTGTAGGCCGTCAAATACCCTATGGGATGGATGGGCCACCAGTAAAAGCGCTGATAAACAATCACCAGGGCAAGCATGACCACTGCACCCACAGCCGAGAACATCAGAACCCACTGTCGCGGCTCACCCGGTGCATCCATTAGACGCTGGACATTTTCGTACACCCCAAGAGTGGTGCGGGTTGCCCAATCCATTTGCAGTTCGCGCAGGCCATACTTGTGACAGATTGCCAGCATGGCCAAGAAGGAGACCAACACCCCTAGAAGGACAGCCAGGACAATTCCTGTAAAAATCAAACGCTTGTTACGGGCACCTTCGCTCACCTTGGCACCATGAACAAAAGAAGGCATTATGGACTCCCGCAAATCCACAAACAGGACCTTTTGCATAACCGCAGCCATGAGCAGGCCCAAATTGGTGAAAAAGCTAGAACCGAAAAAGGAGAGCAGGCCATCCATTGGCGCCGCGGCAAGGGTGAAATAAGGAATGCCCCCCTGGCAAATTATCTTGCTCGACACCAGCATTATGAAAAAGAAGGCACCCAGAAGCAGAAGGGCCACTGTAAGCGGCATGCCATAATTGTGGCACCAGTAGAGCAATAAACCAGTTCCCAGCCAAAAGCCCCAGCCGGAGAACCTGGCAGAGGTCCACTCCACTTTGGACTCCTGCTTCGGGCTCAGAAAAAAGCACTGCCGGGCCACATCCAGAAGATGGTAGCGCGCCAACCAGAGAATAAAAAGGAAAAAGACCCCGTACGCACCTAATATTTGAGTCTCTTCCGGTCGGGACAGCGTAGGCCCAAAGGTAACACCTAAAGCAGCAGGGGGAATGTGGTAGCCCAGGACTCCCAGCAATCCAAAAAACAGTCCTCCCAAAAGGAAAAAGAACCAGAAACTGAAAGAGATCTGCCGGGAAGTGAGAAAAGCAAAACCAATAAAGGCTGGATAAATATAGATTTTGAGTTTGTGGAATCCTGAAAAGAGACCGTGTTTAGGAAAATATGCACCAGCAAGGATCAAGGTAGGAATCTGGGGTACCGCCGGGAAATAGAAATGGAGTCCGTTGATGAGATGTAGCAGGACACTGGCCAACAAGCCCACAATCAGGAAACGGTTTGCTAGAAATCGACCAAATCTGTTTTCATCCAGAGCCTCTTCCATGAGTTGCGGCACCCGGAGAAGGGGGAAATTCATCTTCTCGTTGGCTATCCACTGGTGACTGAAAATATCCACCAGACAGAGCATTACCCAATAACAGAGGATAACGAAGCCTGCCCAGGTGAGAAGGGGTGGAAGCCATAAAGCCCATGGGATCTTCTGGATTATCTGCCACCAGCCCAGCTGCCTGCCCTTTTCCAGTCCGTTATAAAGGAGCTCGATGGCCACCGGATTGTCAGGATACCAAGCCTGGGGTAAAAGCGGCTGAATGACTTCCTGCCAGCGGTTGCCAACGCTGGCGAAATGGTAAGGTGCTGTCAGGTTTACAAGAAAAGTTCGGACCAGACCGGTGTAGGCAATCCCTGAGGCAATCACCATGAGGATCCAGATGACGAACAGTTCCCGGCCGCTGAGCCAGTTTGACGAAAACCGGAATTTGCCGAGCGCTGCAATTCCCACGGAAAGCAAAAAAAAGATAAAGAAGGCGGCCAGAGGGAAGTGGCCTCCCCCCAGCGGCGTGGCATTGAGGTAGGCATTATTAAAGGGGGTAATAGCGCAAATCAGGACCCCAAGTCCCACCCCCAACAATATCGCTCGCAGTCTTACCCTACCTTGATCCATGTTCGCTTCTACTTCTGCTGTGAACGGTCACTGCAACGGCACGGAGCGCATGTACTCAACTAGGCACTATGTCCAACTCAGTGCGCTCAGCTCCTCAGATGCATATTCGGTGGCCAGTAACTTGGCATAATAAGTCTGGGCTTCGCCGTCAAGAGATCTCCAGATGAGTAATTGTTTTCTCAAATCATTGAGAAAGGCCTTGTTTATACGTTTCCAGGCATTGGCCTCGCCAGCCTCCCTCTGTATCGTTACCTTAATCTCCAGGTAGTGGTCGGGTTCCTCAGCAGAAGGTGAGAATAGGACGTGGACGAACTGTTTTACCCCGAAGTCAAACGGAGCAAGCCACACCCTGGCTTTGATTTGGATACACTCTTTCTCACAGTGGTTTGGACCGCTAAGTCCCGGCATTTCGCTGGCGGGACAGTAGAATTCCAGAGAAATATCATCGGTGGTAAAGATCCCGTGCGAGACGTCCTGATGGCCCTGATAGTACTCGCGCAAGTACCCGCCTACACCTAACTGTTCGCTGTACTTCAACAGAAACGGCAGAGTGACCTTCATTTCGCTTCCTTCCGGCTCCGGCAGGGCCCAGGCACGGGTGGCGTCGGGGATGGCAATGGAGGCTGCTACCCGGGAAGGATATATTACTGATATCAGCACAACCATGATCACCAAGATCATGGCCGCGACTCCAGCCAAAGATGAATAGTTCACCGTAATTCCCTGCCAGAGTGAAGTGGTGGCAAAAAGACCTGCACAAGTCTGGGCCAGTAAATAACCCAATACTACACTGAGCACTGCGAATGCCAGCGCTTCGGCAATAAAAAGGAAAGAGACGTGAAAAGGCGCCAATCCCACCGAGGTGTAAACGCCAATTTCCCTTTTACGCTCGTACACGCTGCCGATCATCGTATTCAGCACGATAAGCACGGAGATTAACATGGGGATGAGGATGTTGGGCACACCGCTGTAGCTCAGGGCATCAGAGGCGTTATACATGAAGGTTCCCTGTCTCTCTCCGGTGAAAAGAGTGAGGCCAAAACGGTCCACCAGGTTTCGAGCGATGGTCCTAGTCGCTTCAGGAGACTGGGGCTTTATGGCAAGGGCCTTGAGAGCCCCACCAAAGGCTATGAGAGTCTGATGCGGCATAATTACGGTCAAATCTCCGGGTATATGTTGATAGCGGCTTTGAAAGGCCTGTACATCCTCCCCGGCCTCTATGGCCTCCATCTCAACCTCGGTAACTTCCATCGCCGCTTCGCTTGGGAATATCACAGGTGTAAGGGGCTCACCATCCAAATCCGTATGTGCCTCCAACTCCTCACCCCGAAAGCAACCAACCACTTGAAAGTCCATGCCCCAGAACGAGATCGTAGCCTTTTGAGGTTGCTTCAACGAAATTCCCAGGCTCCGCGCCAGTCTATCCGACAGAAGTACCACCTGCCGCTCGTCCTTCCGAAACCAGCGTCCGCAGCTTAGGATATCCCCAAGCTGACTCACCTGGGGCTCCCGATAGTTTAAGCCCACTACCCCCCTTGCCAGAACTTCCTTCCCATCCAGATGGATGGGAACCACCGTCGCTTTAGTGCGATCTTTGGCTTCCAGCCATACCCTTGGCACCACTACCGCCTGGCCCTGGAATTTGTTCTCTACCGTGTCCAGTGCTTCCGGCGGCAGGCTGTCCCAGTTGAGGATTTTCAGTAGTAGACCTTGATAGGGGGATTGTTCCTTCAGGCGCAGGCGGCCGCGATGCCGCATGCTCTTAACGCTGGTGAAACTCATAATGGTAAAGGTGAGGATGATAAGGGTGACGCAGGTAAGTACCGTCCGGATAGGCCGACGCCGCAAATTACTCACCCCCAGTACGAAAGCAGCCGCGAATGCCTTGGTCCGGCTTATCTCAGAACCTTTCAGCTGACGGGCTCGCTGTTGGAGCAGTACCATTTCTTGCTCAAAACGACCCATAATAATCAGAGCCACAATCACCGACAGACTTAATATGAAAAAGGCAAGGATTACCACGAGAGGACTGTAGGTAAGTTGAAATGCCGGGTGCACAAAGTAGATAAGACCTATGACCAATCCCAGTATAACCAGAAATGCAACGATCCTTTTGTGGATGTCCACAAAAGAAAAAAGCAGACGCTCCAGACAATAAGAGAATGGGACGAAAAGAGCTATATAAAAGAGCACCCCGAAAAGAACGTCCTTCTGTGTTCGCTCCACATCATTGTAGATACGGCTGGCCAAAGCCCAGGAGGTTCTTGACTCCTCCATGAAGCGATCGTACTGGAAACTGTCCAAGGCCTGCTCAGCGCTCTCCAAAGCCTCAATTCCTTCACGTTGAAGGGAGCGAATTCGCTCATTACTTATACCGTGGCTTTCCAAATTGGCTATCCGCGGCTGCAGGAGATTCCACATGTCGCGAGCAACCAGGTATTCCGTGGCCGGAATGATTGGCCAGTTTTCGACGCGATATCCTGTGCCCTCGGGCTTGGAGGATTCGGAATTCAGCAAAATCAGCTTTCGTTTGAGCACAGTATCCGACAGAGTCAGTTTGAACGAGGTAATCGGTTCCAGAAAAATATTGGCAATAGTCGAAGAGCGGGTATCAATTCTGCTCCACCAGTAGCGTAGCGGTGTGGCCTCGCTCCGGCCGTCTATTAACTTGATTTTGGTCAGGTAGCTGAAAGTACGGGGTTCCAGGAGGGCGAAAAGGGTGGTAACCTTACAGCCAAACATAACCAGGTCAGTCTCCATGAAGCGACGTCTCATCTTAACCCGGTAGGCTGCTTTGCCGGTCATAGCCTTATCAATAGCCCAGATGATCTCACCACTTTCCTTATCAAAACGAAACCCTTCCAGAATCGCTTTGTGAGCAGTGTGCGTGCGGTCGGCCAGGCCCCGTACGTGAAACAAACCGGCAGTGTCCACCATGGTGTAAAACAAACTGGGTCCCTGGTAGGCAAGAATGACAGTTCCGGGGGCCGGCTGATCAGGGAATAACTCTCCTTGGCGAATGAAGTTTGCTCGGCCGCTGAGCGTAGAAAAACCCTTAAGAGGAAGCCGGTTGGAAACCAATTCGGGCTCCCGGGTCAATTTCAAAACCAAACCTGAAATCAACCGGCTCTGCTGCTCCAGATATTCCCAGTTCACATTTTCCGGTTTGTCATAGGGTGTTCCCCAGAGTGGACGGCCATCGTGAGTTGTGACCAGGCTGAGTCCCAGAATTCCGGCCAGAGCACTTACCTCACCCCCCAGTGCGGGATGATCAGGAAGGTAGCTCTGCCACGGGCGCAGCGGGCTCGGACGCAATGTATCCCGAAACAAATGGCGCAAGCCCAGCTCTTCTTCCACTTGGCGGCTGCGACGATTCAGTATCCGGTCGATGGTCGCGTAGGTCGATGTACGGTTTATCTGAGGCTGCAAATCATACAACCAGCCGTAATTAAAACCGCCGACTCCATCGCCATGGCTGGAAAGGTGTAGAGATATGAAAACGGTGAGTTCATAGTCACTGACAAGTCTTCGCAAGGTGCGAGCGCTTTTTAAACATTTCAATTGTTCCCGGGCGTCATCGAGAACAGCCTGTTTGCCTCTGATCGCAGCTGGAATAAGTTCCTTCAACACCCTGCGTTCATCAAGAGTAACATCTTGGTAAGAACCGCGCCAGCCAAGCTGACGCAGGAGAAAACGTCTGTCCGCCAGCTCCCGAATCAGAGCTTGCTTGTCATCTGCTTGCCTTTCCAGGCGGAGTTGCATCAGTCTTTGACTTAAGGTCTCCACCTCTCTTTTAATCTCCTCAGCCAGCGCTTCACGCAAGCGCTCAGCTGATGCTTGGTCTAACTGTTCAAAGACCACAGGTGACTCAAGTGCTGCCAGAGCCTCCTCAGCCCGTTTAACGCGAGCTTTCAGCTCCCTTCGCAGCTTTTTTCGTTCTTTGCTTCTGGCCGCAAGAGGCCAGATGAACTCCCGCATCCCTGCCAGACCTTGAGCATGTCCACTGGTCGCCATCAGCAGCACGGATCTGCCCGGTGGGTGATCACGAAGGCGACGCGCCAGATCCAACAAAGCGACGATGCTCGTGGCCTCGTCAGCACCGGGAGACATTCCTGGCACCAAGGCAGTGCTGTCATAGAACGCTTCTACCACGAGAAGCTGCTCTTTGAGAGCCGCATCTTTACCCTCAATCAGTGCGTAAACATTCTCACCTTGAACCCGTCGCCAGCCGCCGCTGGAGGTAAGGACCACACCCGGGACAACCAGACCGCCTTCAGCGGCTTCGAAAGAACCGAATAACGTTCGTGCCTGAGAGAGTGGCATCCAAAAGCGTGGAAATTGTACGGAGGTCAGCTCGTGTTTATCCTCAAAAATCCATTTGGTCGTTGGCCCCCGATCCACGTATATCAGAGCTTTTGCTCCAAGCGTGGCCGCATTGAGCCAATTCTTACCGGAATCCAACTCCATCAGGATGATACTGCCTTCTACCTTCATGTCATTGAAATTGTGGAGTTGGCCAGATCCCACATAGTAGAGCGGCCCTTTGAGGCCGGAATCAGGGGTCGTTTGCGGACTGAGCGCATTGAGCCGCAAAGGTTTGATTGGAGCGCGGTGTCCCTTTACAGTGAGAGAGGCGGACTGGTATTGGGTGACTGGCAGCAGGAACCGCTGTCGTCCTACACGTTCAATTCCCAGGTCCCTGAAACTTTGTGCAATTAAATCCGCCGCCTTTCCGCATTCTGGAGTTCCCGTACTCCGGTCTCCAAGTTCAGCAAATTGCTGAATCAGAACCCGGTTGGGATCAGCGGCAACTGCAACCTGAGTAAATAACAAGGATAGGGCGACCAACAGAAACAAGGCACCAATTCCACGCCTCAGCCTTGGTCTTTTCACTGATTCTGCTACTCTTTTCCTATGACATGTCCATGTCATGGTCATTGGTTTGCGAAGTCGCTTTCGCATACGGATGATAATTTGTGAAGTACGTCGCAGGGTCCGACACCCGAGGACGCACGGAAGGACACCCATATCCGTGGTCGTAGTAGGCCAGCCATGAAATATGCGAGCTAAGTCCGGTGTGCAATTTCCCCCACCGAAATGGAAAGTTGTTCACGCTCTTCGACTTTATCTATGCGGCCATCTCGAATCCAGACGACACGATCCGACACACTTAGCATCTTGAAATCATGGGTGGCTGAAATGACAGTCACACTTTTCTCTTCGCTCAAACGTTTGAGCAGTTCGATGATCTCTTCTCCAGTAGTCAGATCAAGATTCCCAGTGGGTTCGTCGGCAAGGATGATGGCTGGATCATTTGCGATGGCCCGGGCAATCGCCACCCGTTGCTGCTGGCCTCCAGAAAGCTCGGAAGGCTTGTGCTGAAATCGATCTCCCAAACCCACCACCTCCAGAAGTTCCAGACCCTTCTCTACCGCTGCATCATTATGCATTCCGGCAAAAATCATCGGTAAGGTAACGTTCTCTAGAGCTGTCATGACCTGAATCAAGTTGAACGTCTGGAAGATATAGCCGATCTTGCGGCAGCGAAGCCAGGCCAATTCATACGCATCCAATTGGGCGATATCCACTTCGTCGATAAAGACCTTACCGGATGACGGCTTATCCAAACCACCAATCATGTTGAACAGAGTACTCTTCCCTGATCCCGAAGGCCCCATGATGGAAAGATACTCACCGGCATAGATTTGCAGATCAACGCCCCGGAGTGCCTCCACGTTGTGTTTTCTCAGTTTAAAAACCTTGGTAACTCCAGAAACTCTTACTATACTGTGAGTGTTTGACATGGCTACTCGGTCGCTCCCATAATTACCTTCAGAGGTAGTCTATTAGTACCAACCCAAGAAGTTGTTCCTGCTTAAATGAACTAAAATGCCTAAAGTGTCTAAAATGTCTAAAATGTCTAAAATTAAAAGACTCGTAGTTACCAAAGATCAGCGTTTCAAATCAGCATCTAATTGCAGGCGAAACTCTTAAACTGTCACAAAATCTAGCTTTCGCTGCCACATTCTCTCCCCTGTAGTACCAGCGGATACCTTGGCACCAGGAATTTTAGGCAATTTAGCTCACTTTAGCTCATTTGCAGCATTACTATTGCTCGACCCTCATAGCCTCTACCGGTTGCATGCGGGCGGCGACTATTGCTGGATAGAGCACACCCAGCAGGCTCAAAACGCAGCCGATTGCCACAGCAAAAACAATGGACTTGCCCACTGCCAACCAATAGACATGTTTCCAGGCAACAAAGCCGAAGCGAATAAGACTGTTCAGTAGAGCGGCTACGGTGCCTAACAGGGCGCCAATCCCTGCTCCTGCCAACCCTTGCATACCTGCTTCCAGAACGAAAAGGCGCAAAACAAAGCTGTCCAGCGCCCCTAAACACTTGATAGTGCCGATCTCACGAAAGCGTTCGGTCACCGCCATGAGTTGGGCATTGACAATTCCCACCACGCAGACCAACAGTGAGAGAATAACTATCCAGCGCTCCTTGGCACTGCTTCCCGTGGAAGTGGCTCCCGGTTCCAGATCATAGCCCGCCCGCACCAAAGCCTGACGATACGTGGGATCCTGAGTCTGCAGCAAACCATTGGCCGTGTCCGTGCCCACACGCACAAAGCATAAAAAAGAGACGGCCAGCACCAAACTCATGGTAGTGATCATGGAACGGAAAAACCGGACGCGGATACTCTTCAAGCTGATTTCAAGAGATTTCATAAAAGGGAGCACCACCTGCCTGGAAATCTCCGTCCCTTTATTTGCAGACTTGGTCACCTTCATCCTTTTGTTAATGAGTTCGTCTGTGGACGCGCAACTTCTGCCAAAGACTAATAAAATAACACAAAAGCAGTATGCGGGAAACACCAATCACCGGCCTGCCCCTCTTACTTTTCCACCACATACCCTTCCCGTAAAAGAGCGCCCATATGGACAAGGCGAGGAAGATTGCGTCGTTTGAATTCAGACAGGAGTAACTCCAAAAAATCAAAAGCTGCGTTATTCATTCGCTGATGGTGAATCATGATGCCACAGAAGCCGTTGCCGAGGCTCTCCCTGAGTTCTTTAAAAAAGTTCTGCCACCCACTTTCACCATCTTTCTCTTTTCTGGTATGAAGATCTACACTCACCGGGTACTCGGTGAGTGCAGCAGGGGCTGGCGGCTGGGCACCCAGATTTCGGGAAAGCGCCTGG
>CAMYLW010000003.1 GCA_947259475.1 Thermodesulfobacteriota bacterium | reverse complement strand
TCGTGCCGTGCCTTACCATATTTCCCCTGGTCGTGAAGTTCGAGTCCTCTGCGGTAGTGTTTCTCCGCATTTTTGCGGAGAGAATCTTCCAACCCCTCCTTTTTGGCCACAATTACTGCCAAAGCCGCTTCATAGGACTGCAGGGCCTTGTGTGGCTTATTCTTCCGTTCATATTCCAGGGCTCGCTCCAGTAGGATTTTCTCGAGACGAGCGTCCGGCGACTCCTCAACCTTCCGCCCCTTTTTCAAAGCAGCGCAACCGCCCAGGGTTAGGCCTGAAATAGTAAAACAAAATAGTAGCAGCCCCAGCCGGTATTTCATTGCAACACTTCCCCGTGAAAATATTTCACTAGCTGCTCAAATGCATGCCCTTTCATGGGATTCATCACCTGATTCCGTCCCACCCTGAAAGGATCGACAAAAAATGGGGTTGCCCCGCGGGTCACTGTCACTCCACCTCGATAACCCTCTTCTATTGCCATGGAGATCACCAGCTTATTCCAGCGACCATATGGATAGGCCAGCCAGACTGCCTCCTGCCGTAAATGCTTACGAATGAGCTCACGAGGAATCCGTAATTCGCGTCTGATGCGCTTGAGATACTCGGCTTGACTCTCCCCTTTTCGTTTGAGAGTTAGATCCGCATGGGTGATGGTATGAGATTCCACCTCAAAACCAGCTTCAGTCAGTTCCCGGAGCTGCTCCCAACTCAGCGCGTTCGGACTATTGTCAATAAAATCAGTGTATATGAAGAGGGTCGCCTTGAAATTGTACCGCTTTAATATGGGATATACCAGTTCGTACACGGATCGGTAACCATCATCAATGGTAATGGCCACAGTTTTTCGGGGCAGCGGCTGCTGGTAGTTTATAAACCTCAACACTTCTTTCATGGTGACAGTGCGGTACCCTTCTTCTGCTAACATGGCCATCTGCCGGGCAAACTCTTCTACGGGCATACACAGGGCATTGGTGCACTTTTCGCTAAAATGATGATAGGTAATGATGGGAACCACCTGATAACCATCAGCAGAGAGGCCGCCGGGATTACTTGTTAACAGCGGGATCACCAGTACTTGGCCTGGTTCAAGGCTCACCAGTTCATTGGCCTCCTCGATCATCCAGGTCTTCTCTGGGTCTCCATAAAAGCGGCGGGCGAGATCGGTAAGTCGATCACCTTTCTTGACCACATAAACTGCAACTTTTTTTGATTGGAAAAGTTTCCCAGCCTCCTCAGGCACCAGAGGTTCTTTTTCTGGGGCTGACCTGAGCCGGAATGCACTTGTCTCAGCAGCCGCCAGCCAGCAGAAGAAGAAGATAGCTACCAGAAAGACACATTTAACAACTGTTCCAGCAAAGTCAGTGCTCCTCTGCCGTCTGCTCCCTCTCTTCCTTTTGGTCCACAACCTCATATATTTTCACTGGCTCCTTCCTGCCTTTGACCTCAGTCTCTCCCCTCAATTGGAAAGTGAGGCTCGGATGTCCAGCCACCTTCATAAAGGCTTGCTCGCTGATGAGGATTTCATCAGGACCTGCCAGATCGGTAAGGCGCGAGGCCACGTTGACGTTGTCTCCGATTACCGTATATTCCATACGCTTGCTGGAACCTAGATTGCCGGCAACCACTTCTCCTGTATTGATGCCGATACCCACCTGAATAGAATCGGCCATCGTTGGTAACTTCTGGTTCAATTTGGGCAAATGCTGGCGTACTTCCACCGCTGCCTGCACAGCCGACTCTACATGTGAGGGATCCGGAATCAAGGCACCAAAGACCCCCATAACCGTATCCCCCACGAATTTGTCAAGATAACCGCCATGCTGAATAATAACATCCGTTACCAGGGTGAAATAGGAATTGAGCAAATCCACCACAGCATCCGGATCGCTGTTTTCCGCCATTGTCGTAAATCCTCGTATGTCCACAAATACAATAGTGGCCTCGAGACGAGTCCCCTTCATCCACTCGTCATCTGGACTTGCCAGGATGCGTTCTACGATCTCCGGAGTAACATAGCGACCAAACGAGGTCTGGATCCTATCCTTCAAACGCAAGTCCTCCGCCATCCGGTTAATTGCCTTTCCCAAATCACCCAGTTCATCGTTGCGCCCGAGGTTTACCCGGTAGGCAAAGTTGCCCTTGCCAACCTCTTCAACCGCCACTCCCAGCCGCTGAATTGGACGTGAGAAATAGAAGCTTAACACCATACTCATGGCAATACCAATGACGGTTATGGCAAGGGTCATCAGCAGAATAAATACTTTCGCTTTGACAATACTTGCTTCAATGTATCTTTGGGTCAAGCAGAGGTGAACCTCACCTATTTTGAGTCCCTGGTAGAGCACAGGGATAGAAAAGAGCAGAAGGTTTTCGCCTGTTGCCCGAAAACTCCGCAGCTGCAGTCCGTCCTTTTCAGAGAGTAGTTGGCTGTCCGGAGGACCCACATGCCTGGTACCCACCTTATTGATATCGCTATGCGCCTGAATAATCCCATTACTGTTAACGACTAAGGCAAACACCACCTCTTCGTTTTTGGCAATGTCGGAGACTAGCTGATAGAGTGACAATTCTGCTTCTTCCAGAAGGTCCTCAGGACTGTTCCTGGCGGCATAGCGCGACATGGTGGCGCCGAATTTAATCAACTGGTCGGTAAATTGAATTCTTTGGCGCTTGAGGATGCTTGTACTGATGGTGGCCACAATGGCAAAAATGGCCAGAGTTGCCAGAAGGGAAAATTTGGCAAAAATAGGTATGCGCAACCTTTTGAACAATTTCGTTGTCCTTTATAATTGCCGACGCCTCAAGAGAACACGGCGACGCGATGACGCGGCGACGCTCGGAAGTGTTGCATGACAGATCCCCGTGTCTCCGTGTCTCCGTTTCCCCCCGTCGATCCCTCATCGTATCTTCAGGGTGGCCAAAGACAACAAGGCAAGAAGACCAGCAACAATCCACAATCTGATTACCACCTTGGTCTCGGCAAAGCCCCGGTGCTGCAGACTGTGGTGTAAAGGAGCCCTGTAGAAAATTCTCCTTCCCAACCAGCGCACTCCGATTTTATCCTGTATTTGCGAGGTCAGTGCCTCGACCAGAAAAAGGCCTCCGAGCAGGGGAAAAAGCAATTCCTGCTTGAGCAGGACGCTTAGAACCGCCAGCATCCCACCAATGGCGAGAGATCCTGTATCACCCATAAATATTTGGGCCGGATAAGCATTATACCAGAGAAAACCCAAACCTGCCCCGACAAAGGCAGAGACAAAAACAGTCAACTCACCGACTCCCCGCAGATAAGGATATTGCAGATAGCCCGCATATATTGTGTTGCCCATGACATAAGCAAACACCGCCAATACCCCAGCCACAAAGATTGACGGAGTGATGGCCAAGCCGTCCAAACCGTCGGTGATGTTTACAGCATTGGCAACCAGCAACATGAAGAGAAAGATAAAAAACCCATAGAAAATCCCCAGATCCAATAGAGGGCTCTTCAAGAAAGGTACGTACAGCTGGGTGGCAGTCCCGGGCTCCACCGGAGAAAATGGTCCCACATAGACCGCGATAAAAGCCACCGCAAACATTCCCTGCAGTACAAGTTTCGTTATCTCTCCCAGACCTTTGTCACCGCTGCCGCGGGAACTCTTCAGCCAGTCATCCCAAAAACCAATACCACCGAACCAAAGGAGGGCGGCGAGACTCAGGAGCAAAAAGGGATTGGCCAGATTGCACCAGAGCAATATGGAAACTGTCATAGCCACAATCAACAACACCCCACCCAAGGTGGGGGTACCAGCCTTGTCAAAGGCTGAGTCAATGCCGGTTTCCCTCACCCGATCCAGGAAGTTTCTCCGGTGCATGGCCCGGATGAAGCGCGGACTCAGGAGAAATACGATAAGCACGGCGGTCAATGCTGCCATGATCGATCGGAAACTCAAGTAATTCAGCAGCCGGAGAAATCCAAAGGCATCAGCCTGGCTCTGAATCCAGCGACCAAGGTGATAAATCATCTTTTTCCTCAGTATGGGGGAGGACAGGGAAAGACCTCACGTCTGGCAACCCCTCAAGAGGTGCAACCATAACGTCAGTGGTCCGTTGTCAGTAGTCCGTCGTCAAAGACACAAAGTGCAGAGCCCTAAAGGCTCCTCCAACCTACCACTATTGGCTGCCTCCTGCCCGCAGTATCGCCCCATTCTTCATGCCCTATACCTTGAATGTAACGGTCCACGGACAACAGGCAACGGACTCTATATTGTGCAACCTCAGCTTAGGAACTCTGCTCCTCATCGCCCTCTCCTTTGCAAAGGGCGTGAAGCTTGCGATAGGTCTCCTTAATGTCAAAATAGGAGCGAAAATCCGTGGTTGTAAGAATAAAGCGTGCAGTCTCTTTGAATAGCCAATCTCGGTCAGTAACGATTTCCCTTTCTACTAGCATGGTAACAGCCCTGAGGGCAGCCTCGCGAACTTGCCAGTAATGGTGCTCCTGCAATCCCAGTAAACTCTTTGCCACCTCTCGATTCCCGCCCACTGCGCCCAGCGCCAAAACAACCTCCCGCACCACCTCAAACGATCTATCATTGATAAGCGAAAGGAGTTTTTCGGTCACAGCCTGCCTCTGGAGAAGCTCTTCAGCACAATGGCCCATGGTACGGGCAGCTTGGGGCCGAACTTCATAGTAACCATCGTCCAGGGCCTCGAAAACCCGGGCTTCCACCTCTGGCCCCCACTTGTTCAAGAGCTGCAAAGAGATCAGAGCGTTGCGCCGGATGAAGCCGACCTGCCGATAATCACCTCCAAAAAACTTCTGCAATCGACTTGCGGGAGTCCGATCCGCCAAGAAATAAAGTAGTGAAGAGAGTTTCTCTTCATGTTTGAGGAGCCCTATGAGCTTGACTCCCAGATTGCGTTCCGGCCAACTGGGCGAGGTTAACAAGGATGCAGCTCGATGGCGGTAGTAATCCAAATCGTCAGCATCGACAATAACTTTTCGAGGCTCATATTGTTTCTGATCCTCTTGCCAAGCACTTCTGAGCCGCACCAACAGCTCATTATCGCTCAAAAGCGGATCCAGATCTTTAGCAGAAATATCATTCAGGGAGCTGTTGGGCAGAGGGCTGCCGTAAATCTCCGCAGCAATACGCTCTGCAGCATAGTGATTCATGAAGGCGCGAGAGTATTTACCCATCTCTTCCAACCGCTGCTTGGCATCGAGCAAAGACAGAATCTTCATTGCCAGCTTCTGACCTTCAACCTCCTCCAACAGCATGCCCTCGTCCTTAACAGTATCTTCGAAGATCACTTCAGCTCCACCAGCCCGTTTCATGGCACGAGCATTCATTACCTGGTGGTTGCCTGGCAAATTGGCCTTGGGAATAATGAGAGCCGACTTTCCCATTGCCGAGATCTCATTGAGACTCCCAGCACCGCCGCGACATACTATGAGATCGCTCACTGCGTAGATGTCGCCAATGTTATGAAAATAGTCCTGCGCGTAGTAGAAGGAATCTATTTGCTCTCGCTCTTGCTCATTGTACTCGCTTTGCAAGCGCTCAGAGGTATCCTCCCAGGCGTGGTATTCCGGAGTTTTCATCAACCCCACACCGTGAATGACAAAAATGTCATTCCGCCGCGGTCGAAGGTGGGCCAGCGCGTCCACCAAAGCCCGATTGATGGTCCGAGACCCCTGGGAACCACCAAAAGCGAAAACCACTCGTCTGCCCTCAGGTATTGGCAATGGCATGGCCTTGCCTCTGTCCGAGCTTAGCATACTGGTGACCGAACGCCGTACCGGATAGCCTACCACCACTCCATTTTCTGGAAAAAATCCCTTGGTCTCCGGGAAGGTGAGCAACACTTTATCAGCTCGGCGACCTATTAACTGATTGAGTTGTCCTGGCACGCTGTTCTGCTCGTGGATAAAGACCTGAGCCCGGCTCATGCCAAGGCCGCGCATCAACGTATTGGCTAATATAACCGGAGCGCTAACATACCCCCCCGTGCCCACAATCGTCCCAGGTCTAAAGGTCGCAATATGATAAAAAGACTGCACGATTCCCACCAATAAGGCACAAACAAAACGCACCAGGGCCAGACTCGGTCGAGAACCGGGATAGCCACTGGCCAACACGTATCGAATAGGATAGCCGGCACGGGTAACGATAACCGATTCGGCTTTTCCTCGTAAGCCCACATAGAGAAATTGGGAATGTGGCTCCTTCTGTTTGATAGCCTCGGCTATGGCAAGAGCCGGGTTCACGTGGCCACCGGTGCCACCTCCCGTCAAAATGACCCTTTCTGTCCCGGCTGCACCCCCGCCCCGAAATCGACCCCAATAGCCGAGGGTCAGCAAAAACATGAACATCCCAGCAGCAGCCGTAAGCCCCAGGGCGACAACCTCGCCCCAATGAAAAATCAGGTGCGGCAGGCGGGCCAGAAAATGGATTTCGCTGAATAGAGGAAACAGAATCCAGGCGGTCAAGCCACCCACACCACTAGCAACAGTGATGGAAAGAAGCGTGTCGCCAAGGTCCTGCCAGCCAATACCCTTCTGCCCCAAGCGGCGTAGTTCAAAATTAAAAGCAGCAAACAGTATCACACCGTTTAGGGTAAAGGCGATGGAAGAGGCGAGTGCTAGCCCTCCATGTTTGATTGGCGTCCGCACCAAAAGCAAACTCAACCCCACATTGACCAAAGCGCAAAGCAGAGAAGAGTAAAGGGGAATCTGATTCTTGGCCAATGCTGGATAAACACGGCTGTAGAGGTTCCACAGCCCCATACCCAAAAGGCCCAAAGCGTAGAAAGCAAAGGCTAAAGCCGTGAGCTTCACCGCCGTACTGTCAAAGGCTCCTCGCTGAAAAGCCACCGAAGTTATGGGTCCCACCAGTACCACCACCAGCACGGTGAGGGGCACCATGCAGACGATATTGTAGCGAACTCCGGTAATCACCGTATTGCGGAACCCCTGCCAATCTTCCTGTTGCACTTGATCATTGAGTTCAGTGACCCCCGCCCTTCCCACGGCGAGGCCAATAATGGAGTTGGGCAACTGCACAAGCCTCTGGGCAAAATAGAGAGCAGCAATACTGCCGGGCACCAGAAAGGAAGCAAGCACCCGATCTACCACCTCCACGGTCTTGCTGGCCACGGACTGCCCGAAGATCCAACCTGACTGTCGCCCCACTTCTTTGAGTTCCGGCACAGGTTCTCCCAGGGCGGCCATATATTGCATGCCAAGGTTGCTGCGGCGCGAGGATCGAATAAGTATGGGAATTTGGATGATAAACTGCAGCACCCCTCCCAAAACAAACCCCACTGCCACGCTATACATACCAATATAGGGTTTTAGAACAATGATACCGACAATGACCCCGATACTGAGCATTATCGGCGCCAGGGCGTAGGTGGCAGTGGCGTCCAGAAAAAGGAGAAGGCCCCCCACAAATGAGGCCAAGCCAATGGCCACCATGAAAGGAAGGATAAAATAGGTCATGATCTCAGCCTGGTGGAACTCGCTGAGAGCGAGACCGGCACCGATCACTCTGACCAATTTTGGAGTCAGCAGATAAAAGACCCCCATGATGAGCAGAAGCAGAAGCATCATGAGGTTAAAAATTCTAGAAGCCAACATCCAGGCGCGCCGATATTCCCCGGCGGCAATCAGTTGGCGGAAAGAGGGCAAGAAGGCCTTTTCTACCATATCCTCACCCAGAATACGTCGAAAAAGGGTGGGAATAGTAAAGGCTATGGCGAAGAGATCAGTGGCTCGAGTGGTGCCGAAATAACCGGCAATAACCATCTCCCTTATGAACCCAAACATTCGGGAGACAAGGTTTCCTTGCACCATATCGAAAAATTTTCTAAAAAAGGATTTCCTCATGAGACTCCCGCGTCCCTGACTCGCTCCAAGACTGGGCGCGCATAGGGCCGTGAGCTATTTGGGGCGCAGGGATGTAGCAGAGAGGCTTCTGTGATCATAGGCAACGCGGCACCTATGCATTTTGCTCCCAGCAAGAAAAAACCTCCTGGGCGGCAATTGCCCCGATTCGTAAAATCTTGGGAGGACAAGTAGTTACGTCGGCAATTGTAGAGACTTTGCCCCCAGGCGTCAAGCCAGCATCTAGAATGGCTTCCAGGTCCGAACCCAGTTGGGTTATTACTTCACCCGCACTGCGGCAACTAGGTGATTTTGACCGATTGGCACTGGTGGCAGTGATGGGTGCACCTACCTCTCGGACCAGAGCCTGAGCAACCTGATGAGAAGAGCTCCTTACACCTATTTTGCCGGTATCAGCGGTGAGATTGGTTGGCAGATGTATTGCGGCAGCGAAGACAAGGGTGAGGGGACCAGGCCAAAAGCGTGCCATCAAATGAAGCGCCTGATTGGGGATGGTTTCAATCCAGTCATCAAGTTCCGCTGGATCCGCAATGAGAATGCTGAGGGATTTTTGAGCCGGCCTTTTCTTGAGTTGATATAGCTTGTCAATGGCTTGGTAGTCAGTGGCCAGAGCGGCCAGACCATAGAAGGTTTCCGTCGGAAAAGCTACCACCCCGCCCTTGACAATGAGCTGGGCGGCTCGCTTTATGACTTCTTCGCTTCGGGAAGGATCTTTCTCCACTTTTAGTATGAGTGGCATCTTAACAATCAATACCCAAACCACAAAGATCACAAAGGGCACAAAGGCAAGTTGCTAACTTTGTGCTCTTTGTGTCCTTCGCAGTTCGATTCCTGGTTTGCTTTGATTACGGAGTTGACAACTTCTCGTGTAGTCCTGCTGCTTTCTCGGCCACCTGCTCAGCCAACTCTTCCTTGTAGCGCTCAAGTCGCTTCTCCAACTCGCTGTCGGCCACTGCCAGTATTTGTACTGCCAGAATGGCTGCGTTTCTAGCTCCGGCTTTCCCCACCGCCATGGTGGCCACCGGCACACCCGCCGGCATCTGTACAGTGGCTAGAAGTGCATCCCACCCCGCCAAAGGAGAAGAAGCTATGGGCACACCGATTACCGGCAGCCTGGTTTCAGCCGCCAGGACACCAGCCAAATGGGCAGCTCCACCAGCACCTGCTATCAGTACTTTGAGACCCCGTTTACTGGCAGAACTTGCATATTCATACACCCTTTTTGGTGAGCGGTGCGCTGACGCCACCGTGATCTCGGCAGGAATTCCGAAACTTGTTAGTACCTCCAGAGCTTCCTGCATTACCGGTAAATCAGAGTCACTTCCCATAACTACACCGACCATGGGATTCTGCTGGGAATTCACCGGGTGCTGATTAGACTCTTTGCTGTGCTGCATCCGGCTCACTCCTTACCTATATCACTGCGATAGTACATGCCTGTAAATTCTACCTTCTCCATCTCCGTGTACGCCTTCTCCCTCGCCTCATTCAAAGTCTTGCCCCGACTGACTATGCACAAAACCCGGCCACCGGTGGTGATCAACTGACCCTCGCCGCCAAATCCAGTCCCTGAATGAACCACCAGGCATTCCGGGTCAACTTCGTCCAGCCCGTGGATGGGCAAGCCAATTTTGTAACGCTCAGGATATCCCTTGTACCACCCTTTCTTACCTTTCGTACGGCCACTCACCGCAATCAAACACAATCGATAATCTGGGTTCCACTTGGGCGTTATTTCGTGGAGTCGTCCCTGAACAATAGCCTCTGATATATCAACCAGATCGGTTTCCAGCCTCGGCAAAATAACCTGGGCCTCGGGGTCGCCCTGGCGAATATTAATCTCGAGCACGTAAGGAGTGATGGTATCTTGCTCTTCCACCAACATCAGCCCTACATAGAGAACGCCCTTGTAGACGATGCCGGTCTTTTCTTTGAAGCCTGTAATGAGCGGCTGCACCACTCGATCCATTATGGTCTGGCTCATCTCTTCGGTGAGCCAGGGATGGGGAGAATAGGATCCCATACCACCGGTGTTTTTGCCCTCGTCGTCATCCCGAGCCCTCTTGTAATCTTGAGCTGCCACCATGGGCATCACCGAGTTGCCGTCGGTGAAACAGAAAAATGAGAGCTCTCGACCATACAGCCGCCGCTCAATTTCCACCTTGCTCCCCGAGTCTCCGAAAATTCGCTTTTCCATGAGCAGGTGGACGGCATCCTCTGCCTGGGCCACATCATCGCAAACCAGAGAGCCTTTACCTGCCGCCAAGCCGTCCGCTTTGACCACCACCGGATATCCCACACTGCGTACATAGTCCCGGGCCTTATCCGGGTCGTCAAAGATCTCGAAGTCCGCCACCGGAATCCCAAGATCACGCATTATTTCTTTCGCATAGCATTTGGAAGACTCCAGCCGACTTGCGACTTGGCTCGGTCCAACTATGTTCAGCCCTTCTTTTTCAAAAAGATCGACAATGCCGGCTGAAAGAGGGCTTTCCGGCCCCACAAAGGTAAGGTCGATACTCTCACGGGCGGCAAAGGCAAGCATTTCCTCTATGGTCCTGGCATTAACACACTCTGCCGTCTGCGAAATCCCGGCGTTCCCGTGGGCCACATAGATTTTTTTCACCCTGGAACTCTGGGCAAACTTCCAAGCGATCGTATGATCGCGCCCACCACTGCCGATGACAAGTACCTTCATGCACTCCCCCATTTTTAATTTCGAATTTCGAATTTCGAAATTTCAATCTTTTGCGTTGTTCCCTGCTAACTGACCAACTATAAAGAGAATTTTCCTTGTGACTACTGTTGGAAGGTATCAAAAAGGCAAAGACGAGTCAAACTGAAAATCCGCCCCCTCCCTGCCTCCACTGAGCCCATCAGACAAAGTGGGCTTGCTCTATCGCAGCCTTATGAGAGTAATAGTGTTTAAAACCGCTATCACTAGCTAGTAAAACAGTGTGTTATAATGATAAGTTGCGATGCAGACAAACCCAAACTCATAGAGGAATTTCATGGCCAAACCAACGTACGAAGAGCTCCTGCACCGGGTGGGGGAGCTGGAGAAAATGGTCAACTTCAAGATTTCCCCACAAGAATTCTATTTCGACACCAGAGACCTAATTTACTTCAAGGGATACTCGGATTGGTCTCTGGATCTGTACGATAGAAAAATCGAAGATCTCACCGGCTATGAGCTGGAGGAATTTTTGGATAGAAAAGTGAAGTGGCTGGATATTGTCTACGAGAAAGACGAAAAGATAGCCCGAGAGGCAGTAAAACAAGCCCTAAAAAGGGACAAATATTACTTTGCCGAGTATAGAATCGTTAAAAAATCAGGTGACTTGGCATGGATAAAGATAAGGGGGTTTATCACTACCGATGCAAATGGCGACTTCTTATCGGTGCGCGGTGTTTTGAATGACGTCACCCTGGAGAAATATGGCCAGCTTACCTTCGAGTCCGAGACCGGTGGTCTCGCCTGGACCAATAGCCTCAAAGATGGCCTCTACATCATTTCGAAAGACCACAGAATCGTATTCATGAATCAGACCCTCATCGATCTGGTGGGCGACCACATTGGCGAGATCTGTTATGAAGCCCTATTTAACAGGCAAACTCCATGTCCCTGGTCAGTGATGGATAAGTTTGCAGAAGGAGATGTTTGCTATATACAGGAATATAACTTGCCGAAAACAAAGCAAATTTTCCAAGTAAGAAGTATCCCCATGAAGCTGGAAGATGGTTCCATCGGCAAATTGGGCCACCTCAAGGACATCACCGAAACGAGAAAGCTGGAACTAGAGGTGGAGGAATTCGCCGGCAGGCAGCGGGCCGTCGATGATGCGGCCAACAAAGCTCAACTGGGGATATTCATCCTCCAAGACCATGAGGGAATTGAGGCACGATTTCGTTATGCCAATGATTCCTTTTCCACCATCACTGGCTATGATTCCATTGAGCTGTTGAATAAGGGCTGGGCTGACCTGGTTCATCCAGAAAATCTGCAAGAGACCATGGAACGTTACCAACTCAGACAAAAAGGAGAGACCCTGGACCAGGCTTACGAGATCGAGATGTTCCGCAAAGACGGGATGCCCATCACCGGGCATGCAAGTTTCGCTCTCTCTACCCATGAAGGCAAGGTGGCCACCATTGGCTTCCTTCGGGACATCACTGAGAGAAAAAAGGGGGAGAAGGCCCTGTGGCGCTCGCAAAGGCTCGCCTCCATTGGTAGACTGGCCGCAGAAATCGCCCACGAGATGAACAATCCTTTGACAAGCGTTCTCACTTTTTGCAAACTGGCGAACAGCATCCTCCAGCAGAAGCCTTTTCTGGAGAGTCGGGTGTCTGAGTTGCGAGACTACATTTCCTATTTAAACAGCGAGACTGAAAGGTGTGCGAATATTTCGCGAAATCTACTGGATTTTTCCCGCCAGAGTGAAATTGAAATTAGAGAAAATGACATCCACGAAATCTTGGACAAAACTCTCACTATTTTGCGGCATCGTGCTGGACTGGACGAAATCAAGATTCATACCGATTATGCCGCGGAGCTTCCTTTCTTGTCATGCGATTTCAAACGCTTGCAGCAGGCATTTGTTAACGTTCTCTGGAATGCCATTGAGGCAATGCCAGAAGGAGGAACGCTCACCGTTAATACCAATTTTGACCGAGAAAAGGACAGGATTGAAATTCACGTGAGTGACACCGGTTTGGGCATCCCAGAAGATGAGGTGGAGAAAATCTTTGAGCCGTTTTTTACCTCGAAAGCCGACGGCAAGGGCGTGGGGCTTGGACTCTCCGTAGCCTACGGTATCATTCGGCAGCATCAGGGAGAGATCCACATCAATAGTAAAGTGGGTGAGGGCACTCGATTCACTATTCAGCTGCCACCAGGTCTGAGCACGCTCTCCTTGGAGGAACAGAAAGAGGATGAGTTCGTCTTCACCACCGCGGTCCACACCAAATAAAGAACCCGGGCCCAAAGTACCCGGCTTTGGGCCACCCCCTGAGGGGGCTTCAATGGTCTTTCCCCTCTTGCGGCAGTCTGCTGGAGTGATGGAGTCTATGAAATCTCAAACTCCAAGCACCAAATTACAAACAAATCTCAAATTCCAATATTCAATGACCAAAACACAAAACCGGTTTGGAATTTTGAAACTGGGGACCCGCCCGCAGGGTGGGGAGTCCAAGCGAAGCGCGGACAATTTTGGTCATTGTGATTTGTTTGATATTTGTGATTTGTTATTTGGAATTTCTATTCCTCCAGTATTCCAATACAGCTCGCAATCTTTACCGGCAAAGCCATTGAACTCTGACCCCCGCAAGGCGGGATCCGAGACTGGCCCTAAGGACCAGATTTCGATGTTGAACAATAGGTAGGCGGAAAAACCCCCAACCTCAACTCTTCTCCAATAGGTGAACCAATGAAGGAAGATGCACGGGTTTTAGTGGTCGATGACGAGCCAATGGTCTGTCTTGCCCTCACAAACTGGCTGGAGGAGGAAAATTATTTCGCCCAAGCGGTTGAAGACGGGCCTCAGGCCGTCAAAGCCGTACGCGAGGAGAACTGGGATATTGTTCTCCTCGATCTTAGGATGCCAGGTATGGACGGTATGGAGGTGCTCAAACAGGTTAAAGAGATTGCCCCTCAAACCGTGGTTATTATGATGACTGCCTACGCCTCCATCCCCGGCGCGGTCCAGGCCATGCAAGAGGGTGCCTACGACTATATTGTCAAACCCCTCGACGTGGACCAACTAACCCTGATGCTGAAAAGAATCGTTGAACATCAACAGTTGATCACCGAGAACATCCTGCTCCGCAAGCGTTTGACGGAACAATACGAGTTCGAAGATATCATCGGCAGAAGCGAGGCCATGCAGGAAGTTTTTTCAATGATCAAGGCCGTTACCGACACCACCGCCACCGTACTGATAACTGGGGAAACTGGCACAGGCAAAGAGCTCGTGGCCAGGGCTATTCACAGCAACAGTTCCCAACGCTATGGCCCCTTTGTGGCCGCCAGCTGCGGAGCTCTTCCCGAAACCCTACTGGAGAGCGAGCTGTTCGGCTACGAAAAGGGGGCTTTCACCGGTGCCGACCGCACCAAGAAAGGAAGGTTCGAGCTGGCCCATGGCGGAACCCTTTTCCTAGACGAAGTGGGCGACATCAGTATGAAGACTCAGATCAGACTGCTGCGAGTATTGCAGGAGAGAAGCTTCAGCCGCTTGGGTGGGACAGAACAAATAAAGGTAGACGTCCGACTCATCTCCGCCACCAATCGCGATTTGGTTGCTGCCATAGAGGAGGGCTCTTTCCGTAGCGACCTCTATTACCGCTTAAATGTGGTCAGTATCCAGCTCCCCCCGTTGCGGGAGCGTATAGATGATGTTCCCTTGTTGGCTGCCCACTTCATAAACAAATATAATGTGGAATTTAACAAGAAATTCGACCGTGTAGACCGGAAAGCCATGGACTTTATGATGGATTATCACTGGCCTGGCAACGTGCGTGAACTTGAAAACGTGATTGAACGGGCTATAGTAATTGATCAGGGGCCTCAAATGAAGGTTAAGCATTTGCCCTTCTGCAATATTGAATCACCCCTTACTGAGGAACCCCGATCGTTGCAGGAAGTGGAAAAACTCCACATTGAGAAAATGCTCCAAAGAAACGACTGGAACATAGCCAAAACGGCACGTCTTCTGAATATCGACCGCTCAACTCTACACAAAAAGATTAAAAAGTTCGGCCTGGAAAGACAGCAATAAACTATCATGAAGAATGACCCCCAATTCATCTACCTTATACCCTTGGGGGATGTAGGTGATAAACATCTTGAAATCATCGCAGAAAGCATCCAGGAACAGTTCAGCCTGGCAGTCGAGATTGCCACCAATCAAGGGATCCCCGCCTATGCCCTGGATGCTGCTCGCCAGCAATACAACTCCAATTTGATTCTGCGCAAATTAATCGATACAGCAGCTCCAGATGCGCTCAAGGTCATGGGAGTGACCCATGTCGACCTTTTCAACCCCATCTTCTCCTTTGTATTTGGCGAGGCCCAGTTCAAAGGCAAGGGTGCTATTATCTCCAGTTATCGTCTGCGCGGCAATCCCGACAGCGGTTCGAAAATCGGCTGCCCTCCGCTCATAAGCCGCCTGGAAAAAGAGGCCATTCACGAATTGGGCCATACATTCGGCCTGAGACATTGTGCCGATCCTGATTGCGTTATGCAGTACTCTGTCGGCTTGGAGTGCGCCGACCGCAAGTTCTCCTTTTTCTGTCCTGCCTGTCGTGAACTCATGATCTGGCATCTCAGCACCGACCTCTTTTTGAAGGCTTGACAGTTCAGAGGTCTGTAGAATTACACGACACAACCTCCTCCCTCGCCACACCTAGTGGCCAAACACCATCCATCATGTGTGGCAAATTCCAACTGCATGCGGCTCTCCCCATCGCCAACCTGTTTAGTTAATTGCAGCCGTTGGGCGGGCATTGTCCCCTTAACCGCGGTGATCCGTGCCCACCTTACATCGAGTCATAGATTTTTTCACTGTGTCAATACACCTCAATTATGTGTGGCAAAAAGCAACTGCATGTGGCATCTTGCACCACTACACATTTTAACTGTTATATCAATATTTTATCTGCATAATTTTTCTTCGGTGTAGATTTATCCTACACTTCCAGCTATTCCAGCACCCACCCATATCACACTTAATCTTCAGTATTTTCAGTATCTTATAAGCAAAAAACAAGAATGGCACGCCCCTTGCTCATAGTAAGGACAACATCCAACAAGAACTTATTGAGTTTACTATTTATTACTACAAGGAGGTTTCGCATGAAAGAAGCAAAAAAGATGTCAGGGTTCAAGGCAGTGCCCAATGGCGAGGAAAAATGCATCTGGATGGAAGCTGGAGTTATCGATTACAAACTCTGCAACTACTACTACAATTGTGCTGCCTGTCCTTTTGATAAAGCAATGAAGCAAACCGCAAATAAGAATGCGGCGGCGCGTCTTCAGGGACTGGAGCCCAGCGGTAAGAAAGCCCACATTATCTCTTGGCAGGAAAAGATGAAGAAGCGTCCAGGACTGCAACGTGAGTGTCGACACGCACTCACCGGCAGGACTACTGCCCGGCTCTGCCCCTACGAGTTTGAATGCCACACCTGTGAGTTTGACCAAATGCTGGAGGATAGCTGGCAGATGCAGATTCCAGCCCGGATAAGCACCATCCCCCAGGTGGACGGCTTTGGCCTCCCAGAGGGACATTTCTTTCATCTGGGACATGCATGGGCCAGGGTTGAGCACGGTGGTCGTATCCGCATCGGACTGGACGACTTCGCCATGAAAGTTTTTGGGGCCATGGATTCCTTGGATCTGCCGCTGACCGGTGAGGAGGTCAAGTTCAGCGAGGTGGGACTGGCCTTCAAGCGAGAAGGCAAGGAGGCTCAGGCGCTTTCACCACTTTCAGGGGTGGTTGCCGCCCAAAATTATCAGGTTACCAAGACACCTGCGGTCATCAAAGAGCAACCATACAACGATGGCTGGCTGATGGTCATTGAGCCAGCAGCGATGAAAAAGGACCTGAAGAATCTCCTCTACGGCCAGGAAAGCACCGATTGGATCCAGGCGGAACATCAGAAGTTGGTGGAGATGGTCAGTTCAGTGGGAATGACTTACGCTGACGGTGGTCCCATTGATGATGTGGTCGGCAACTTACCTGACCTGTCATGGGACAAGCTGACTGAAGAGTTCCTGCGCACCTAAGGGATACGCTTCTCAAGGAAAGCAAACCCGGCTGGGGCAAAAGTCCCGGCCGGGTTTTTTTATATTACCGCAGAGGGGCCGACCCGCCCGCCTCGCCGGAGTCCGCCTGCCACTGCGAGGCACGAGCGGGCAGGCGAGAGCGATGGCGGGCAGGGATCGCAGAGCAGAAACCTTTTATATTTTCTCAGCGTTCTTCTGCGTGCTCCGCGGTAAACGAGTGCGCCTAGCGCAAAGCGCCTTCCCACTCCCCTTCCTTCCAGCTTGAACCGCCAGCAAGATCGTAGAGTAGACGTGCCGCCTGTTCGTCACGACGCTCAAAAGCCTGATCGCGAACAAAACTGTACATCTCTACCGTAACCTTGTCTTTACCGCTGGTCTCGGCAGATTTCTTTTCGAAAATACAGTAGGCGAGGTAGGATTCGAAGTCACTGACGGTGGGTTCGCTCTGACATTTTTCAAGAAACGCATTGAAGTCCATGAAACCTCCTAAAAAAGGCCTCGCAGCCAATTGACACCTGCGGGGAGTATAGCAAAAAGCCAAGTAGGTCAAAAGGAAAAACCCAGCTAAAAAACAGCGGGCAGCCGACAGCAAGCAGCGGGCAGAAAGAGCTTTATCTAGTGTTATCATCCATCGACAGCTGCTCACTGCCTGCTGCCCGCTGCTTGCTTAAAAAAACCCCCAATCTCCAAAGACCGGGGGCTTAATTGCCAGACTGAATTCTTAGGTCTCGGTTACTTTCCCTATTCATCCACTCCTTCGATCACCAGAGAGTCAGCCACCAGTTCCCACAAATACTTCACCTCCACATCCATCATGTCATACTCTTGGCGCAGACTCTTCATGATTTGGTCACGACAGTTGTGGCAGGGAGCGATAAGCATCTCAGCTCCGGTATCTTTGATCTGTTTGGCCTTCACCCGGCCGTAGTAGATGCGCTCCTCGGCATAGGGCATGGCCCAGGCGCCACCGCCGGCGCCGCAGCAGTAGTTATTCACCGCGGTGGGATAGGTATCAACAAAATTATCTACACACTGCTGCACAATCCAGCGCGGCTCCTCGTAGTAGCCGTGACCGAAGGTCCTCTCGCTCTTGCGCCCGTAGTTGCACGGGTCATGATAGGTGGTCAGTTCAGGGTGTTTCGCTTTGTCCAACTTGATGCGGCCGGTTTCAATGTATTCTTTGAGGAGGTCATGAACGCTCAGAAACTTGACACCCTCGTCAGCAAACCAATTTTGCAGACCAAGCCTGGTCGCAAAGTAGGCGTGGCCTCACTCCGGCAAGAGGAGAATCTCACATTCAAGCTCCTTATAGAGCTCCACAATCCTCCGCACCTGCTCTTTCATGGACTCATCAT
>CAMYLW010000002.1 GCA_947259475.1 Thermodesulfobacteriota bacterium | reverse complement strand
TCGGAGAAGCCAGGCTGCCAAAGCTGAAGCATCGTCCCAGAAGATGTCCTGGTCAGGCCATACTCGATCACTGTAGTCCAGTCTCGCATCCACCTCAACTTCCACCTGAATACCCATTCGGTTTAGATATTCTGCGAATTCAGCCACCCCGTCCGTCCTGCCAGTCAGGACTCGCAGGGTCCGGTGCGCAAACCATCCTGATTGGCTGAGAGCAAAAACACTGTTCTTGATGGCCGAGCAAACCCCTCCCGGTAACAGGTGATAGTGAATGATGACCAAAGTGTCGGGAATTGGCATGGACTACTTTTTCCTCCTTGGGTACATTATAATAATATCAACCGGTTGGCAACACATGAGAAAACGGATGGAGCATAGCGTTTTCCTTATCGCTCTATGCCCCATACTCTACCTGTCCTGCCTGTCCCGGGCATGGTCCCGGGGAGCCGGTCGAAGGATGCCGCATGCTTAATGGCATAAATCTTGAACTTTGACTTGCATGTTACAGGCTTTTTTGCCACAATCCCTTCCTGCATTGCCAGCAGGTCTTGATAGCACATTTAGGGGGTCTTCGCCGAAATGGGAAAAAACATAGGCTTCGTCTCAACTCGTTTCGCAGGGAATGACGGCGTTTCACTGGAATCGGCCAAATGGGCAGAGGTGTTGGAGGCCAGTGGCCATCGTTGTTACTGGTTTGCTGGGGAACTCGACAGAGACCAGGAAAGGAGCCTTTTAGTTGAAGAGGCTCACTTCGAGCACGATACGGTGAAATGGGTTCAGGAAAAAGCTTTTGGCAGAAAAGGTCGAAAGGCTGTGGTAACAGACATGCTCCACGCCCTTCGCAGCCTCCTGAAAGTTCGGCTCTACGAGTTCATTGAAAAATTCCACATAGATGTGCTCATCGCCCAGAACTCTCTGACCATTCCCATGCACATTGCCTTGGGACTGGCACTCACCGAGGTGGCGGCCGAAACTGAAATGCCTACCATCGCCCACCACCATGACTTTTACTGGGAACGGGTGCGATTCTCGGTCACGGGTGTACACGACTACATCCAGATGGCTTTCCCGCCCAACCTTCCCAATATCCGGCATGTGGTGATCAACTCCGTGGCCCAGGAGGAACTCGCCCTGCGCACCGGAATCTCCTCCATTGTTATCCCTAACGTGTTGGATTTCGAAAATCCGCCTCAGGATGACCATGAGTACAATAGCAACTTCCGTCAGGAAATTGGTCTGGAGGAAGGTGACGTGATGATCCTGCAACCCACTCGCATTGTCCAGCGCAAGGGAATCGAGCATGCCATAGAGTTGGTCAAGCGCTTACAAGATCCGAGATACAAACTAGTCATTTCACACGAGGCTGGCGACGAAGGGTACGATTACGCCGACTGGCTCCGTGATCATGCCCTGGAGGATGGTGTAGACCTTCGTTTAATTGCCACCCGGGTGGCCGACAAGCGGAGCATTACTGCAAGTGGTGAGAGACAATACACTCGTTGGGATGTATATCCACATGCGGACTTCATTACCTATCCAAGCCTCTATGAGGGTTTTGGTAACGCCTTCCTGGAAGCAATGTACTTCCGCAAGCCCTTACTGGTAAATCGCTATGGCGTTTTTGTCAGGGATATCGAACCCCAGGCCTTTGACCTAGTGGTAATGGATGGGTTCTTAACAAAAAAGGTGGTGCAGGCAGTTCGTGAAATCCTGGAAAACCCCCAACGGCGCAAGCAAATAGTAGAATACAATTATGAAGTAGCAACCAGGCATTACTCTTATGCGGTCTTACGCAAGAGGCTAAATTTCCTCATGGGTAACTTCTTCGGAATCGAGATGTAAAAGCTCACATTGTGTTTGGCTCATGCCCTATGCCTACTACGCTACGGACAACGGACCAAACAAAAAAAGGCGAGAATAACCTCGCCTTGATATTTTCATAGATGATAAACAGTCTGTGGCTTTGTGCTTAGTCCCCGCCCTCTTCAGTTTCCTTGTCTTCGGCGGCTTCCTTGCCCAAGGCTTCGCACTCTCCAGCCGGACACACTCCTTGGTCGATGTGCTTCTCGAACTCTGAGCGGAAGTGCTTGAGAATTGTTACCACCGGGCTACTGGTAGTTCTGGCAAAGTCGCAATAGGGCGCATCCTGCATGGCACGGCAGACCAGATCAAGCTGTTGCAGATCCTCGGGCTCTCCCTTTCCCTGAATAATACGCTGCAGAATTTCTCGGAGCTCAACAGAGCCAACCCGACATGGTACGCATTTGCCGCAGGAAACATCCTCCTCAAAATCGAGGAAGTACTTGGCTACCTGAATCATGCAGAAACTATCATCAATCGTCGCTATGAACCCCGAGCGGTCGTAGAGAATTTTTCCGGAGGTTGCTTTCAAAGGATCGATATGGAGCAGATCAAACAAAATGTGCCCTTGCATCAATGTTCCGCTCACTACCTCTCTGGCCTGCTCTGCCTTAACCTGCTCGTAGAAAAAACCCTTTTGCGGGAAGCCCACCAGAACCCCATGAGGACAATCACCATTGCAGCCAACCTTCATGGTGCCAACGGTCAACCCTAAGTTCCTGGCGGCAATCTCCTCTTCCAGCACCTTTCGGACTTTTTCACAATCACAGGTGCAGTCATCCGAGCCCGCACAGATGGTTACACATGGCCGCTGTTCATCGGTTCGGCAAAAACTTGGGATTTGAGGTTCCATTCCGACTCGCTCTAGTTCACTTTAGATATTTAAGACATTTTATCCACTTTAGCTCATTTACTCATATGCTCACATCAGCATACGGGCGGCTGCTCTGGCCACCTCAAGCAAATGATGCGGAAATACACCAAATACCACCATTACGGTCACCAGCGCCACGGTGAGTACTTTCGTTGGCATGGAAACAGGAAGCCTGGGCAATTCCTCATCGGGCTCCATGAGATAGGCTGCTTTCACCACCAGGATATAGTAGTAAAGAGAAATGGTGGCATTGATCATGGCGATAATAACCAGGGTGATGTAGCCCTTCTCCATGGCTGCGGCAAACACCAGAAATTTGCCGGTAAAGCCGATGGTAGGAGGAATGCCGGCTAGCCCGAAGACAGCCAGCATCAGAGCCATGGCCAACAGGGGGGAGCGGCGATGCAGTCCTGCCAACTGGGCGATCTTTAAATCACTGCCGTCATGGGCCACCTTCACCACCACCAGGAAGCAGCACAGGTTCATAACCAGGTAGGCCAGGGCATAGAAGATGGCACTGGCATATCCGGTAGCACTCATGCTGAGAATTCCGATGAGCACGTAGCCGGCATGGGAGATGCTGGAATATGCCAACAGCCGCTTCATGTCTTTTTGCACAATGGCCACCAGATTCCCCAGGGTCATGGGGGCGATGGAGAGCGTCACCAGTATATCCACAAGATATTTGCTGTTGCCCCCACTCAAGGCCACCATCCTTATGATAATGCCCACCGCCGCCACTTTGGAAGCAGTGGCAATATAGGCGGTCACCTGGTTGGCAGCTCCTTGATACACGTCCGGGGCCCAAAAATGGAACGGAAACACCGCTAACTTGAAGAAAAAGCCGCAGAGCACCAGAAGCAGACCAACAATTGCTGCAGGCGTGCCAATAACACCGGGAAGCACCTGAATAATTTCCACCACATAGGTGGTATGGGTCACCCCAAAAACATAGGAGAGGCCGAAGAGCATCACCGCCGAAGCGCAAGCCCCCACCATGAGGTACTTGATACCGGCCTCCACATCGACGCCATGCCCCCGGCGTAGAGGGACCAGAATGTAAAGCGAATAGCTGGAGAGTTCCAGGGCAACGTAGATGGTAAGTAGCTCGACGCTGCTTACCAACATCATCATCGCCAAAGTGCAGGTAGTAAGGAAAAGGTAGAATTCCGGATGGTGTCGGTCCTCAATGCCATTGAGTTCGGTGCACAGGCAAATTACCAGAAAGAAGCCCATGGCCAGCATGACCTTGAAGACCTGGGAAAAGAGATCCACCCGATAGGCCTCGAAAAAGAGGGTTCCTTCCAACCTGACGCAGGCCAGAGCTACCACCACCCCCACGCCGGCCATGAATAGGGCCGCAAAATAATCACGCCTGGGGTTTGGGCGTGCCGACAGGGCCAGGCCGAAGAAAACGACAGCCATCAGCAAACAGTAAAGCTCAGGAATAAAAAGAGTCCATAAATTCATCATGGCAATCCGTTGATAAAGGGAACTGAAGCCACCTGGATCACATCAAGCATTACCGACGGAAACAGGCCGAAGAATACAATTACCGCAACCAGGATCATCCTAGGAATACCGCTACCAAAAGTGACGTCGGGTAGATGCTCAAATTTCTCATTCTTCTCGCCATAAAAAGTTCTCTGTACCACCCGCAACATGAACAGGGCACCCACCACCAGCGCGCAGATGGCCAGCGCGCCCCGAACCGGATAGGTCTTAAAGGCAGCGATAAAGACCAACAGCTCCGCCCAGAAGCTGGCCAGACAGGGAACACCTATACCTGCCAGCGCTGCCAGGATAAAATAGCCCGAAGCCACGGGCATTATTTTGCTCATGCCACCCAGCTCAGGAATCATCTTGGTGTGGGTCTTGTCATAGATGTAGCCCACCGCCGAGAAGAGCAGTGCAGTCATAACTCCATGGGCGAACATTTGAAACACTGCACCATTAAGCCCATCTACGGTAACAGTGGCCAAACCGAGACCGACAATGCCCATGTGGGAGACACTGGAGTAGCCAATTACATACTTGAGATCCGTTTGGGCCAAACCCACAAAGGCGCCGTAGACAATGCCGCAGGTTGCCAGCACTGCCATGAGTTGGGCCCAGTACTGCCAGCCCTCCGGGCAGAGAAATATGGCTACGCGCAAAACCCCAAAAGCGCCTAGTTTCATGAGCACGCCCGCGTGAATCATGCTCACCGCAGTGGGCGCGGCCACATGTCCCACCGGCGACCAAGTGTGGAAAGGCCACACACCCGCCAGAATGCCGAAACCCAGATAGAGTAGGATAAAGGCGAATTTCTGCTGAAATGGGGTGAAGACGCCCGGCTGCATGAGGGCGACAACGTCAAAAGTATTCAAACCGGATTTCACAAAAAGATAGAGGATGCCTGGCAGAATGAGCGCGCTTCCAGCCAGCAAATAGAGGGTCAGCTTCATGGCGCCGTATTCTTTACGGGTACTGCCCCAGATGGCGATGAGCGGGTACATGGGAAAGAGGGAGACATCGTACCAGACAAAGATGAAGAAGAGATCCATGCTCATGAAAACGCCGAAGACTCCTGCCACCAGCAAGAAGGTGAAAGCGAAGAACTCCTTAACCCTGGTCTCCAACTCCCACATGGTAAGCACCCCGGTAAAGAGGACGATACCGGTGAGCATGAGCATAGGCAGGTTAAAACCGTCCGCCGCATTGAAGTAGTAGATGCCCATGGACTCGACCCAGAGCACCTTCTCTACGAACTGGAGACCTCCCTGGGCTTTGTCGTACGCGAAGAAAAGATAGATGGAGAGCACCATGGCGATCCCTGAGGAGACCAAACTGACCCACTTGATCAGCATTTTGCGCTCAGCAGGGATAAAAAGGATCACCAGCAGGCCCACCACACAACTGAGAAGGATGGCGGAAAGATAAGGAAAATTGGCAAACTCCATACTCATGTGCTCTTCATCCTAAAAGAAGAAGTAAAGTGCCACCAGGGCCAAAACAGCGAACATCACCATTAAGTTGTACTGGAGCATTCCCGACTGCAAAAATGAAAGCACCCTGCCCCCGCCAACAGTAGCCCTGCAAAGTCCGTCGATGCCGCCATCGATCACCTGGCGGTCGTTTCTGGTAAACAGGTTGGAGAAAATTCCGTAGATGACGTAATCGAGAAACAATCGATAAAAATGGTCAATGTACCAACGTTCGGCAAAAAGCGTCTTAACAGGCTCCAGCCGCTCAACAAAACCCACCTGGGAAGCCCCTTTGCGCCCAAACTCAAGCCAGGCCAAGGCCACGCCGGAAAGGGCGAGGCCCACTGCCACATATAAGAGCCAGGCGTGGTGGCCGCCACCGTGACCCTCAGCCCCACCGTGATGCCCCACAAGAAAATTTTCCAACGGGGTCTGGAAGAAACCAAGCACCAGCGTGACAGCGGCCAGAATAATCAGGGGCCAGGCCATCACCCAGTAGAGACCGGCATGGTGGTGGTCATCGCCATGACCATGACCGCCATGCTCATCGTGGTGGACTTCTTCGATTTTCTTCGGAAAGAGAATGGCAAAAATCAGCCGGAATGAATAATAGGCGGTTAAAAAGGCACCCAAAAGCCCGGCCCAGAGCCAGATGGGGTTAGGAAGTTCGGCCAGGCCCCCCATGATCGCTTCTTTACTGAAGAAGCCGGAAAGGGGCGGCAATCCAGATAAGGCCGCCGCGGCCAAGGTTATGCACACAATTGGCACTTTAAGACCACGCCCTCCGTATTTACCTATTTCGAAAAAGTCATTGGTTTCAAACTCGTGGATGAAAACTCCCGAGCAGAGGAAGAGTAAGGCCTTGAAGCCGGCATGGGTGGTAAGGTGAAAAATCCCGGCGAAGTAGCTGCCTGCTGCCAGACCCATTACCATGAAACCGAGCTGGCTGATAGTGGAGAAAGCCCAGACCTGCTTGATGTCGCTGGTCACCATGGCCATGGTTGAGGCCAACAGCATGGTGATGGTGCCGATTGCCAGGAAGAGGGTCATGGCGGTGGGCGATTTACTGAAAAAGGGAAAAATTCTGGCGAACATGTAGACCCCTGCCGCCACCATGGTGGCCGAGTGGAGCAAGGCGCTCACCGGGGTGGGGCCTTCCATGGCATCAGGCAGCCAGGTGAGCAGGGGGAACTGGGCGCTCTTGCCGGCAACGCCACCGAAGATCAGAATAGCAGAAAGCGTTATCAGTGCCGGTGACATGCGCGCGGTTACATCAACGGAGTTCATGTCCAAAATGTTCAGGTTACCAAAATTGAGCAGCACCAGCAGCAGCCCGAGGAAAAAGGCGATATCTCCCAGACGGGTCATAACAAATGCCTTTTTTCCCGCTTCGGAAGCGCTGAACTTCTCATAGTAAAAACCAATCAGCAGGTAGGAGGCCAGGCCCACCAGTTCCCAAAAAACGTAAAACTGCAGCATGGTGGGAGCGATGGTCATGGTCATCATGGCCCAGGCGAACAAAGACTGAAAGGCATAGTAGCGTGCAAAGCCAGGGTCCCCAGCCATGTAGCCCAGAGAGTAGACCTGCACCAGGAAGCTAATACCCGCAACAATGGTGAGCATGAGCAGACTGAGTTGATCCAGCATGAATCCAAAGGGAACGTACAGGTTTCCAGAGACCAGCCATTTGGCGGTGTATTGGATAGGATGTTCCAGATGCCAGTGGCGGCCGAGAAGAGAAAGAGCACAGATGAGGGATACACTAACGGCCGCAACAGAGATCGTAGCCGACAGCTTTGGGTATGGCCGGGTAAAGACCATAATCACAGCAAAACTAACAAAGGGCAGCAGCGCTCCCAGCATGGCTGCCAGCAAAGTTGGATCTTGGAACCAGGAAGAGGTCATGTTTAGCCTCGTAATTCTTGGGCCCGCTCGATATTAATGGAGCGGAGTCTGCGGAATACTGCCACTATGATGCTCAGGGCGATGGCCGCCTCAGCAGCGGCAATGCCCATAATGAAGAGGGTATATATCTGACCGACAATGGGATCAGGTGCCAGGAATCGGTTAAAGGCCATGAAGTTGATGCTGGCGCCAGTCAGCATGAGCTCTATAGCGATGAGCATGCCGATGAGGGAACGGCGCTGAAACACCCCAAAGATTCCCAGGCTAAATAGCAACGCTCCCAAAAAAAGATAGGTGTAAAGACTGTTCACGACGTACTCCTGCGAGCATAACCCGAGATGATGATGGCACCAAGGATGGCAACCAACAGCACCAAAGAAATCGCTTCGAAAACCAGATCGTAACGGGTAAGCAGGTAGGTGCCCAAAGTGGTGACCGACCAATCGCTGCTGCGCACCGCGGCCGGCTGCCACTCGGTGCGGCTAATGATTGCGCTCAGCATGATGAACACCGCCGTGCCTACTCCCAGAGAAAGGCCTACTTTAGGCAAACGCCGCTTGGGTAGACTCAGATGGAGCGGTCTGGATAGCATGATAGCAAAAATAATGGAAATACAGATTGCGCCCACGTAAATGAGGAGCTCCATCATGGCGATAAAAGGGCTTCCCAGGTAGACAAAAATTCCGGCTACCCCGGTGAGGCAGACAATAAGGCCCAAGACGTTGTACAGAATATTTCGGGGAAAAACTGCTATGAGTGCCCCGGTAAGGGTAAGTGCCACCACCCCGGCGAACCCTATCTGGGCTAGGACTTGGGGTTGAATGAGGCTCTGAACCGAGTTCATGCCGACTCCTCCAACCGTTGGATAAGGTCTACCACCCCGTCCCAACGGCTATAATACGCCAAATCATATTCTCCGGAAAACTTCAGTGTCTGGGTGGGGCAGTTGGCCACGCACAGACCACAAAGGCTGCAGTGAGAAAAATCAATAAAATAGAGACTGGCCCGTTTCTCGCTGTGAGTATGAGTCTTTTCACCTTGAACCTTGATCACATTGGTGGGGCAAAATCGCATACAGGTGCCGCAGGCAACGCAATTATGGCTACCAGTTTCGGGAAATTGCTCAAACTCAATGTGCCCGCGGTAGGCTGGGCTCATGTCTAGATATTTGCGGGGATATTGAACCGTAACCACAGGCCGGTAGATGCGTCGGATGGTGACCCACATGCCTGCGATCAAGCTCCAGCCGCCTTCCACAATGTCTTTGATCATACCCATAAGAGATTTGACTCCGCTCAGTTCTCCACTTCAAAGGCGTCGTTGTTTTACGAAATCCGAATATCGAAACCGGGGACCCGCCCGTAGGGTGGGGAGTCCGAAGGAGAATTTCGAATTTTAAGCGACCTAATTCTAGCTCCCTACTCCTTTAGTTAACTTAAAGCTCTCGCTATTATGCAAACTACCTCACCAATTTTATTATCCCGGCGTAGACGATCAAATGAAGCAGTGCCACCGGAATCATGATCTTCCAACAAAAGTTCATGAGCTGATCGAAGCGTAATCGCGGGAACGTCCAGCGCACCCATATGGCCACGAAGATCAGCAAATAAGTCTTGGCAAAGAACCAGATCAAGCCGGGCACAGGCAAGAACCCAAGACCAGGAAAACTTTTCCAGCCGCCGAAAAACAAGGTGGTTGCCACCGCCGAAACTATGAGCATGTTGGAATACTCGGCCAAGAAAAACAGGGCAAAACGCATTCCACCGTACTCGGTATGAAAGCCGGCCACCAGCTCGGACTCTGCCTCCGGGATGTCAAAGGGCGCCCTGTTTGTTTCCGCCAAAGCGCAAATAAGGTAGAGGAGAGCGGCCACAGGCATCCAAAAGACGTGCCAGACCTTGGACTGTGACGCCACGATCTCGGACATCTGCATGCTGTTAGACCACATGACCACGCTGAGCACCGTGAGCAGCAAAGGAATCTCGTAGGCCACATTCTGGGCCACCGCTCGGACGGCCCCCAGCAAAGAGTACTTGTTGTTAGAGGCCCAACCACCCACGAGAACCGCGAGTACATTGAAGGTAGAGAAAGCGAAGATCAAGAGCAGTCCAACGTTCATATCCCGGATAAGGAGGCGTTCGCTGAAAGGAATCACCACAAAGCTCACCAGCACCGGCAAGAACACTGCGATGGGCGCAAGCACGAACAATTTCCGGTCAACATGGCGAGGGGTGATGAGCTCTTTGCTCACCAGCTTGATACCATCAACAATAGTCTGGAGAATACCAAAAGGCCCCACCTCTTTAGGACCGATTCGGAGCTGGATGTGAGCGGCGACTTTGCGCTCCAGCCAGACCAAAAACAGAGCGTTGACCTGTACCAGAGCCAAAACACCCACGAGACCCACGACAATCCGCGCCAGATCAGGACCGAGGAAGTTTACCAGGTTTTGCCAGGCGGCCATGTTTATCTCCGCTTAGATACTAGTGACTACCGATCTACTTCAGGTACAACGATATCGATGCTTCCCAGGATGGAAATGGTATCCGCTACCAGGGTCCCGGGCAGCACCTCAGTGAGAACCTGCAGGTTACCATATGATGGAACTCTGGCCTTGAGTCGGTAGGGATAGGAGGTTCCGTCGCTGACAATATAGAAACCCACAGCACCGCGGGCAGATTCCACTGCGAAGTAGTAGTCGCCCCGGGGGGGTCTCACTTTGTGAGGTACTGCTGCTTTAATCGCCCCGTCAGGCAACCGCTCCAGCGCCTGTTCTATGATGTGCAGACTTTGCTCCATCTCCTGCAACCGGACCAGGTAACGATCGAGGGCATCACCTTTGGTGCCGGTGGGAATCTCGAAATCCAGCTCCGAATAAACCGAATAGGGTTCAGCCTTACGGACGTCATATGGCACTCCTGCAGCTCGCAGGATCGGCCCGGTGCAGCCGAAGCGCAGGGCAAGCTCCCGGTTTATCACCCCCACATCCTTGGCTCGATGGATAAAAATTACATTCTTGGTAACCAGATTATGATAGTCATCCCAACGACTACGCAGCCGTTCAACGAATTGGTGCGTCGCCGTGATGAATTCGTCGTCCACATCCCTGGACACCCCACCGAAACGGCAGTAACTGTAGGTGAGACGGGAGCCACTGACCCGGTCCAGAATATCCAGGATGTTCTCCCGATCATCGAAGCTGTAAAGAAACGGGGTGAAGCCTCCCAGGTCCATGACATAGGTACCGAACCAGAGCAGGTGACTGGAGATGCGATTGAGCTCGGCACAGATCACTCTGATGTACTCAGCTCGTGGCGGCACCTCAATACCAGTCATCTTCTCTACCGCGGCAACGTAGCCGTGGTTAAAAATCAGACCTGCAAGATAGTCCATCCGTGAAGTGTTGGGGAGAAATTGCTCATAGAGGTGACTCTCCGCCATCTTCTCGTGGCCACGGTGGCCATAGCCGATGACCGGGTCTGCCTCAACAATGTACTCCCCATCCAGTTTGAGAAAAAGGCGCAAGACCCCATGGGTACTAGGGTGCTGTGGCCCCATGTTCAAATAGAAGGTCTGCTCGGTTATGGGCTCAAGGAACTCATTCGCCATAGATATCTTCCGTGCTTCTGAAGGCGTGGACCTTGCCGTAATCTTTCAAGAGCGGGTAGAAGTCAGCGTCCTCCGGCAGGAGAAGCCGGCGTAGGTCTGGATGGTTGTCAAAACGAATGCCAAAAAGCTCGAACACTTCCCGCTCATACCAGAGAGCCGCATCGTAAATGCTGCCGATAGAAACCACCGATTCACCTCTGGACAGTTGTACTCGCACCAGCACCCGGGAGATGCTTGTGCATGAGTTGAACTGGTAGATGATCTGAGGACCGTTGGTAAAGTCCACCGCAGCAATTGATTCCAGAAAACAGTCGGCCTCGAGGGCTGCTTTGGCCACAGCCTCCACCTGCTCGGCCCTGGCCTTTATTTCCAATAAGCAGCCGTCTTTCTCATAATCCCGCGGGACCATGTCCCCCGGCTCAACGACCTTTGACAATTTTTCTTTTAAATCTTCTAAGGACATTTCGTTTTTCGCCTTTGGTGATTAAGTCCTCTAAAGCCAGAAATCCCTGAATTAACCCTTCGGGTCGTGGTGGGCACCCGGGCACGTAAACATCCACCGGTACGATGAGCTCAGCCCCCGGCACAATGGCATATTGACCGTCATACTCGAACGGCCCCCCGGAAATTGCGCAGTTGCCCATGGCAATACACCATTTGGGCGCTGGCATCTGCTCCCAAAGGGTAACTATGGTCGGGGCCATTTTCTTGGAGATAGTTCCTGCTACGATCATCAAATCCGACTGCCGGGGCGAAGGGCGAAAGACTCCAGCTCCAAAGCGATCCAAGTCAAAACGGCTGGCCCCGGCCGCCATCATCTCGATGGCGCAACAGGCCAAACCAAAGGTCATGGGCCAGAGGGAATTGGCCCTACACAGGTTGAGTACCTCCTCTACAACCGCGAGTTGCACGCGGGCGCCAGGGGCTATCTCCTTTTGTGCCAAGTGAAAACTCCTTTGCGCCAGGCGTAGACAATGGCCAGGGACAGAATACCGATGAAGATAACGATCTCAATGAAGTCGCGAATGAAAAATCCCTTGTCGTATGCCAGAGCCACGGGAAAGAGGTAGAGAACGTCCACGTCGAAGGCAAGAAAGATGAGGGCATAGATATAATAGGCAACGCTGAACTGTATCCAAGCGCTGCCAATTGCGGGCATGCCGCTCTCATAGGTCTCTGCCCGCTTAGCCCCAACGCTTCGACCGCCAATCAACCAGGAAGCAATGAGCGGCGATATCGCGAAGAGCACAGCGGCCAACAAGAACACACCTACGTAAACAAAGTCATGTAAGGCTTGTGCGGTCATGAAATACTCTCAACTCTTTGGTGGACAAGGCCACCGGTAAGCCCAACAGCCGCAAATGTTGCCACTTTGTTCTATGAACGAGAATGCAGGTAGGAGAAAGACAGTTGGTGATGATTATCACAAACGAGCTGTTTTGTAACAAATATGTCTACCACCGTCAAGGCAAAAAGAGTAATTTTCTCAAGTATCGAATAAATATCTGTTGGGGTTGGTCATGCTGATGGAACTCACTGCTGTAACGACAGAAAAATGGGGTAACTTCTGATCAGATTCCTCTTGTACAATGAAATGAAAAAGGTTATACTCCCTCGCTGGAAAAATGATATTATTCACAAGCTGTCAAGAGTCCATGTAGTACGAGCTGAATTTTGGTCGATTGTGAACCCGGTCTGTCCAAATGGTCAGCGGTTTTAGCCCACCCATTCCAGCCGACAAGGAGCACAAAATGGCCGGTCCGACACCTGGGCAAAGCACCAGATCCGATGATCCCTTCAGGATGTACGCCTCGCCTGTAGGCGCTGGTTTTTTGCAGAAAGCTAACAAAATTTTTGAAGATTTTCCCGTCTCCAAATACATTCTTTTCTTCGTGATTTTTTCCATTGAAGTAATCATCGCTTTCTGGGTCTCTATCTACCTTGTTTCCTGAGTAGTTCTGGCCCCGATGAATACAATGCGAAAGATAATCCTTAATCGATGGGGGATGAACACATTACCCCATCACAGTAAGTCCTAAAATTCACAAAGTTAATGACTCTTGAAAAAATATATGCTATATGTGCAAATCCAATTTCCCTACCTGTGGCCGTGCAGGCCAGAAAAGCCGGATGGAATTTCTGCAGCAATTCCATGGGTATTTTCCCCATGATGCTGAAGATTGTCTTATGACCCGAAGCACTCACTGGACTAAAAGAGGGAATTCATGAAGGAGAAAATCCGACTAACCATCAACGGGCAGGAAGTAGAGGCCGAAGCAGGGAGCACCGTTTTACAGGTCGCCAGGCAAAACGACATTTACATTCCTACACTCTGCTACAACGAAGTCCTTAAACCCATAGAAAGTTGTCGCCTCTGTGTGGTTCAGGTGGAAGGCGAACCACACTTCCAGGCCTCCTGTAGTACTGAAGTCCAAGAAGGTATGGTAGTAACCACCGACTCGGAGGAGATTCAGCAGACTCGTAAGCTCATGCTCGAACTCCTCCTCAAAGAACACTATGGTGACTGCATTGCCCCCTGTCAACTGACCTGTCCTGCCGGCATTGACATCCAGGGATATCTTGCCCTCATCTCCCAGGGCCAGTACATTGAGGCGCTCAAGCTTATCCGGGAACGGTTGCCCATGCCACTCAGCATTGGTCGGGTCTGCCCTCATTTCTGCGAATACAAATGCAACCGCAACTTGGTGGAAGAACCCATCAATATCAATCATCTCAAACGTTTTGTAGCCGACTACGAGATGCACTCTGGGAAACGAAATCCTCCCCCTCTGGCAGAGTTCTCCGGACGCAAAGTGGCCATCATCGGTGGCGGGCCTGCAGGCCTTTCGGCAGCCCATTATCTCCGTCGTCTGGGACATGGCAGCACTATTTTCGACGCCATGCCCGCGCTGGGTGGCATGCTCCGCTACGGTATTCCTGAATATCGTTTACCCAAGAAGATTCTGGATTGGGAGATTGACGGTATTCTGGAGTTGGGCAATATTGAGGTCAAATTAGGAGTTAAGTGGGGAGAAGACTTCACCATAGAATCCCTGAGACAGGAAGGGTATGACGCCTTTCTCCTTGCTATCGGCGCTTGGGATACGCGCAAACTGGGTATAGTGGGTGAAGATCTCCAGGGTGTCTGGTCTGGTGTGGACTTTCTTGTTGATCTTACCCTAGAGAAGCCAATTGAGATGGGCAAGAACATAGCCATAATCGGTGGTGGGAATGTTGCCATTGACGCGGCCCGCAATAGTGTGCGCCTGGGGGCAGATACGGTAACCATAATTTACAGACGCTCCCGTGAGGAGATGCCCGCCAGCCCTGAAGAGATCCATGGTGCAGAGGAAGAGGGAGTCCAGTTTCATTTCTTGGCTGCACCTGTCCGGCTCTTTGGAAGCAATGGCAAGGTGGAAAAACTGGAGTATGTGAAGATGGAGCTGGGTGAGCCGGACGCCAGCGGCAGGCGTCGACCGGTACCCATGGAAGGTTCTGAAACCTTAATCCCCGTTGATATGGTGATCGCCGCCATCGGTCAATTCCCCAATCTCTCCCCGGTGGAATCCGACAAAGCTGTCGAGGGAATTCCCACCACCCGGTGGAATACCTTCGGTGCTGATCCGGACAGCTTGTACACTGGTCTAGACGGTGTTTTCACCGGCGGTGACGTCTATCGTGGCCCTGAAACCGTAGTGGGAGCTCTGGCTGACGGTCGCAAGGCGGCAATGGCCATACACCTCTATCTACGCGACAAGGAGGTGCATAGCGAAGCCAAGCCATTTAACATTTTGAAAGGGGATCTGGAAGCCATTGAGAAGGAACAGTTTACCACCAGGACTACCTCAGCCTCCCGCGAACTCATGCCTGAACTGGAGCCAAGTGTGCGCATCAAGAGCAACGACCAGATCGAGTTGGGTCTCTCAGAGGAAGGCGCCTTGAGAGAAGCTGATCGCTGTCTTTCCTGTGGGTGCATGGATGCTTTCGACTGCAGACTTCGCAGGTTCGCTTTTGAGTTCGGGGTGGAAACCACCACCCGTCTCATGCCTCAGATAGCTTTTGATGCAATCTCAGCTCGCGACTCCCACCAGTTCATCGCTTTGGATCCCAACAAATGCATTCGCTGCCGACAGTGCTACGAAGCGTGCTCCCACTTCCAATGTTCTGATGCCATTGACTTTGAGGATACTCCCAATTTAAACAGCAACTGTGTCTCTTGCGGCCTGTGTCTGGATCTGTGTCCCACCGGGGCCTTAGAGGAACGAATGAGTGCGGGCAAACCCGGTCCATTTCATTATGAACAGGTGAAGACCTTCTGCCCCCACTGCGGCTGTGGTTGCAATCTGGTGCTGAACATCAAGGGAGATAAGCTCTTTACTGTGAGCACCCGAACCACAGCAGCTCCTAGTTATGGGCACACCTGCCGTCAGGGCCGGTTTGACAGCTTTGACTATCTGTCGAGCCCTAAGCGGCTCAAAGCTCCCCTGCTAAAAAAAGACGGCAAACTGGTGGAGGCCAGCTGGGATGAGGCCTTGGAGAGGGTGGCCACTGAATTTAAGCGACTGCACCAGGAGCACGGTCCAAGCTCTCTGGCAGCCATAGGTTCTCCGCGAGCCACCAATGAGGCCAATTACCTGCTGCAAAAGATCTTTCGCGCTCAATTCGGATGCAACAACCTGGATTACCCGGGAGGCCAATCTCATCAGGCCACCTTGACAGCTCTCACTAAAACGCTGGGCACAGGAGCCATGACCAGTTCTTTGAGTGAGATTGAAAAGGCGGAGGTCATCTTTGCACTGGGCGACCTGATCGAAGAAAACAATCCCATAGTTGCCACAGCCCTGCGGCGAGCGAACCGGACCCACGGCAACCGACTCATTACTGTAAGCTCCACTGAAGTGGAGCTGGGTAGATTCGCCGAGCCTGCATTTATCATTCCCAAAAAAAACAAACTCGACTTTCTCCAAAGTCTTATCAAACTGCTGCTAGAATTGAACCTCTATGATAAGGACTTTGTGGCTGCCAATACAAACGGTATCGAGACCCTGGAAAAATCCCTAGCCCAGGTGGACCATCTAGAAACAGTGGCTCGAGCCGACATTCTGCCGAGCACCCTTGAAGAGATCGTCCGAGCCCTTGCAACCGCTTCTTCTGTCGCCTTTGTCTACTCAGAAGATCTTACTGCTGATGCTAACGGCGTCAGGAAGGTCGAGGCCATAGCTAACTTGGCCATGCTCACCGGACGGTTGGGGCAGCCACAGAGCGGAATCTATCCGCTGTATCGTCACATTAATGCACAGGGCGCAATGGATATGGGAATGAGTCCTTCGTGCTACCCTGGCCATGTAAGCGTATCAGATCTGAAAGGCAATGATCGCTTCAGTAACGTATGGTCCGGTCAGTTACCTGACAACCCGGGCTTTAGTTACATAGCAACAATTGAATCCGCACAGCAGAAAAAAGTTAAGGGCCTCTTTCTCATGGGAGAAAATCCCATTGCTACCCAACCTGAAAGGGAGAGAATTCAGGAGGGGCTGAAACAGGTTGAATTTCTTGTTGTACAAGACATGTTCCTCACCCAGAGCGGTGAACTGGCTGATGTGGTTCTACCTTCCGCGGGATTTACAGAGCAGGAGGGCACTCTTACCAACACAGAGCGAAGAACCCAGAAACTCAGGCCGACCCCGACCGCTCCTGATGGTCCGCGCCCCGACTGGCGCATTCTCGCCGATCTTCTCAACCGCTTAGATACTGGAACCTCATACACTGATGCCCAGTCTGTTTACCAGGAAATCATCACGGTGGTGCCCTTCTACGAAGGGCTAACGTATGACCGCCTGGAAGAAGGCGGCCTGCAGTGGCCTTACACAGAGAAAAACTCCAGTGGCATGCTAACATTGGACGATCTCAAGAAGCCTTTGGAGTTTGCAGTTGGTGACTGAGATAGCTTAGATTGCACTATATGTAGGAGCAACCTCCCGGTTGCGATTCGGTAGTTCCTGGATTCAATTACATCTATTATCGCGAGCAGGAGCTCGCTCCTACATGGATTTATAAATTTACCTTTGCATTTTCCTAACTATTACGCTATACAATATATCTTAATTAAACTTGTAACGAGGCAAGGATGATACTAACTCGGCAGTGGGACGGTTTACTTAGTCTGGGGCTTTTGCTCCTTCGGGGCCTTTTGTGCCTGTGCGGCCCGCCCATTGCCTTTGATGGTCGCTGACCACCTGCTCGTCAACAATACTAAAGGCCATGGGCGGAAAGCTCATGGCCTTTTTCATTTTAGATGGAGGCAATCATGACAACAAGGAAGATAACCATTTTCGACACCACCTTGAGGGACGGCGAGCAGGTACCTGGGGCCAAACTCAACGCCAAGCAAAAGCTGGAAATCGCCCTCCAACTGGAAAAACTTGGTGTAGACGTAATCGAGGCCGGTTTTCCCTGCTCTTCACCCGGAGACGCCCAGGCCGTCAAGATGGTGGCCCGAGAGGTAAAAAAGCCCATCATAGCTGGCCTGGCCAGAGCGGTTCAGCAGGATATAGACATTTGCTGGGAATCCGTTCGTGAGGCTGAGCAGCCCAGGATACATGTGTTCTTAGGCTCATCAGACATAAATGTAAAAAAAAAGCTTCGCATGGATCGTGACAAGGCCAGGGAACTGGCGGTGGAGTCAGTCAAATATGCCAAAAGTCTCTGCCCGGATGTGGAATATTCCACCGAAGATGCCTCTCGCACTGATTTTGAATATCTTTGTCGGGTGATTGACGAGGTCATCAAGGTGGGTGCAACCACCATTAATGTCCCCGATACAGTGGGCTATGCCACCCCTGGTGAATTCGGCGATCTCATTCTCCGTCTGCGGGAAAACATCCCAGCCTTGGACAAGGTGACCCTGAGTGTTCATTGCCACAACGATCTTGGTTTGGCTGTGGCCAATTCTGTCACTGCCGTGCGCAATGGTGCCCAGCAGGTGGAGTGCACCATCAATGGTATCGGTGAACGGGCAGGAAACGCTTCAATGGAAGAAATAGTAATGACCCTGCGCACTCGACCCACTGTTTTCAAAGCCCATACTGACATCAACACCAAAGAGATTTATCGCACCAGCCGGATGGTCAGCCGGCTGATGAACATTCCGGTTCAACCCAACAAGGCCATTGTTGCTTTTGCCCATTCTGCCGGTATTCACCAGGACGGCATTCTCAAGGATCGCAGCACCTACGAGATCATGAGGCCGGAAGATGTGGGTATCAAAGAGCACACCATGATTTTAACCGCCCGCTCTGGACGAGCCGCCGTTCGTCATGAGCTCAAGGACCTCGGTTTTGAGTTGGAAAAGGAATTATTTGAGCGAGTATTCCAGCGTTTCATTGATGTGGCCGACAGGAAAAAGGAGATCACTGCCAAGGACCTCAGCAGTATTGTGGAAATTGAAATGTCCAAAGTGCCTGAAACTTATACCTTCCTTGGCTTGCAGTTCATGAGCGGTGACCAAACCACACCGCTTTCATCGGTGCGGCTCCAAAAAGGCGATGAGATCCTTACAGACGCAGCCATAGGAAACGGCCCGGTGGATGCCACCTATCGCTGCATAGAACGCCTCGTCGGCTATCAAGGCAAACTTATGGAATACGACATCAAGGCGATCACCACCGGGAAAGACGCTCTCGGGGAAGCCATGGTCCGAGTGGAGATAGAGGGGCGGGTCTATTCGGGCGTCGGCACCAGTCCGGACGTCATCGAGGCCAGTGCCCGGGCATATCTTAATGCTTTCAATCGGTTCTTCGCCAATAATGT
>CAMYLW010000001.1 GCA_947259475.1 Thermodesulfobacteriota bacterium | reverse complement strand
TTGTGGCCTGATTTTCCTGAAGTGGTGGAATTGCTCAAGCCTCTCCAGCCAAAACCCCACACCCCCTATGTGGTACATCGAGTGGAGGAAGGAGAGTTTCTCGCTACGATAGCTAAAAAATATTACAATGATCCGAGTAAGTTTGGCATTATTGCTCGCTTCAATGACCTGGAAGACGCCACCAAGCTTTATGCCGGGATGAAATTAAAAATACCAGAGATCGAAGGGGTGAGCTTCAGTCCAGCCGCAAGGGCACAAACCGCGATCTCGACCTCTGACAACAAAGAGGATTCGGCCATTACCCGAGAGCAAGAGATGGATTATGACCAGGCTGCCATCTATCAAGAGCAGGGGGTAAGTCTGCTGGAGGAGGGGCAGTACTTTGCTGCCCTGCACGAGTTCCAAAAGGTCCTCAACACCGATCCCAGCAGAAAGCAGGTCCGGGAATATATGGCCTGGGCTCACTACAGACAGGGCGAGGTTCTCTTCAACCATGCTGAGTATTTAGGGGCGCGCACCCATTTTCAAAAAGCGCTTAGCTTTGATGAAGATTGGACGGCTTGCAAAGAGTATGTGAAACGGTCCGAGGATGCTTACAAAGAAGTACACTATCTCAAAGGGATCCAGCATTTCGAAAAAGAGAAGCTCAGGGAGGCTATCGAGGAGTGGCAGGTGGTGAATGATATGGATCCCAACTACAAGCAGGTTCAGAACTACCTGCTCAGGGCCCAGAAGCTGTTGGAGAAGGTGCAGGAGTTAAAAGAAGTCCCCTAAGTGAAGCAGGTCACATCAAACCAGGTTTTATCCCCTAGTTCTCCTCCTGGTCGTCGTCGGCAAGGAGAGATTCCTCCTTATATCGTTCGATAAATGCGTAGGCACTGTGATTGTGGATGGATTCGAAATTCTCAGAGTCCACCGAATACCAGGTTATATTGGAGTCTGCTTCCAGTCTAGAGGCAATGTCTCGGACCACGTCTTCCACGAACTTGGGGTTTTGGTGTGCCTTTTCAGTTACATACTTCTCGTCCGGCCGCTTCAGAACGGAGTAGACGTCGCATGATGCCTCAGACTCTACAATCTGAATGAGTTCTTCGAGCCAGACGAATCGTTTGAAACGTACTGCCAGCCGCACGATACCACGTTGATTGTGGGCACCGAAATCACTGATCTCCTTGGAGCAGGGGCAGACGGTGGTAATGGGAACGCTGATCTCGGCCAGTAAGTCGTGTTCGTCCTCAATACTCAAGGATCCCATCAAACGACAGCCATACTCCATGAGACCTGAGGCGTCTGAAACTGGCGATTTTTTTTCAATGAAATAGGGAAAGGTGATTTCCAGGTGGGCTGACTCGGCCTGCAGACGGTTCTTCATGGTTTCGAGGATGGTGGCGAAGTTGCGGATGTGAATCTCCCCATGATGCTCATTGAGGATCTCAATGAAGCGACTCATGTGGGTGCCTTTGAATTCCTTGGGGAGATTGACATACATGTTGATATTGGCCACCGTTTGCTGACCACCGTGCGTTTGATCCAAAACGGTGATGGGATAGCGGATATTCTTGACACCCACCTTGTCGATGCTGATGTTGCGGTGATCCCTGGTGTTTTGGATGTCACTGAGTCTTTGCTCTGCCGACTTGGATGGTAGCCAGAGCTGCTGTGGGATATCTCTGCCTTTAAGCATGGTTCTCTCACATTATGGGCTGATGGTGTTTGCTATTTCCTCCAAAGCCGTACGGGTTTGGTCGCTAACATCGGAGGCGAACTCTCCCTTTAGGTCCGCTTCAATGATCTTGTCGTCATAAGGAATGAAGCCAATAAACTGCAACCCCTCCAGGATTTGCTGTAGGAATTCACGGTCTCCAGAGCCGCGCACTTTGTTGCCCACAAGGTAGATATTTTTCAGGCCAATATCACCGGCAAGGGTTCTGATTCGCTGCGCCACATCTATGGACCGCCTGCCTGGTTCCACCACGATTACAAGTCGGTCAACAGCTTCAGCAGTGCCACGGCCCAGATGCTCCAAGCCGGCAGCCATGTCCATTACAACAACCTCGCCCCTGCCAAGTATCAGGTGCGCTACGAGAGTCTTTAAGAGGGCATTCTCAGGGCAGAGACAGCCGCTTCCTCCTTGCTGAACTCCACCCATGACCATTAAACGAATGTTACCGTCAGAGATGGCGATTTTGTCCGGCAGGTCATCAACTTTGGGATTCAGCTTAAAATAGCCGCCCATGCTTCCAGGTTGAGTCCCGGTGCGCTCGGCAATGAGACTCTTCATTTCGGTAATAGGCGGTAGGGAGTCGGCACCAGGAATGGCCAGGGCCGCTCCCAGATTGGTGGCGGGGTCAGCATCGATGGCAAGCACGGTTCGACCTTGGTCCCCGAACCACTTGCAGAGAAAGGCCGACAGAGTCGTTTTGCCAACACCACCTTTGCCGCTAATGGCAATTTTCATCTAATTTCCTTTCGAGACCCTAAGATAAACTTTGACGGATTTCGATAAGACGATAGACAATCATCCCGCTCATTACCGCTATGTCCTCGGTGGGCAGGTAACTGACCATGGACTCATCAAATAAGAAATCCTTTTGTTCGCAGGGTGCTGGTGTGAATACGAACAGATTCTCAAATATACCATAAGGCAAGGGGAAGGCAATTGAAAAACGGAGGCATGGGCCAGACTAGGGTGTGGGATTAAGAGAAGGGGCCATGGCTTCAAGCCGGTCTTCCGAGGCTGTCTGCGAGGTGGCAGTTTTCTTGGACTCAATCATTCGTTCCACCAGGCCTTGTATCCGGAAGGAACTCATTTCAATAGCTTTGAGTTTAGCTCTGTCCTCTGGTGCCACTGTATTTTTGAGCAAGAGCAACTGGGCGTTCCCCAGTATCACCGCTAGGGCGTTGTTGATCTCCACGACTTGCATAATCTCAATAGACTCTTCGAGCGACAGTCGACTCTGCTTCATATTCTCTTGCTTCGGCTGGGGTGAAAGAGGGGTTGTTGCGTGTTTGGCGAGAATAATGCGCCTGTATTCTAGCCAAGATAAATTATCTTTGTATATGCTGTCAAACGCGGTTAGCAGGAAAAACAAAATTCTGGACATGACGTTATCAACAAACAGTAACGTACTGTAGGTTCTAGATATTTTGGGGGCGCAAATATAAAATGTTAAAATCCCAAAGGTTTTTTTCATCGTATAAAAAAGGACAGATATCGTAAACATAGACTGTTTATCAACAAAATCCCCGTCGATAGAATACTAAGAGAATCTACGATTTTCTCGCGATTCCTAAGAAAATTGCACAGCATATCTTTTTTGCCCAGGTGGTCTCCTGCATGTTAGCGAGGGGACATGTTTGACTCCGGATTTCCATTGGTTCAATGCAATTATCAACCAAACTTACCAACACATTTTGCCCTACTACACATCAAGAATAAAAGAAGAGCAAAGAGCATCTTGACAACCTAGTAGAGTAAAGTTATTTTACTTTAAATGTTAAAAAAATCACTATCGGGAAACTTCAACGTCAGCCTTGTTCTGGAACACCAAATCAATCCTTCAGGAATCCAGAGTCTGACGAGGTAATTCCTTCCACAAATTAAGTACATCAAATGAGATAAAAGCAGGGGGTAAGCATGGCGGTGAATACAACCACCTATGTTCCATCACCTAGCAGGACTTCAGCCTATCTCGACTGGCTGCAAATGCTCACAGGCGCAGCATTAATCCTGTTCATGTGGAGTCACATGATTTTGGTGGCCAGTGTGAACCTGGGTGCGGGGGTGATGAATGCGCTGGCGCACTTCCTAGAGAAGACCTACATGGCCCAGGTGGGTGGGCCCGTTATCGGCTGCATTTTCTTGCTCCACTTCGTTCTGGCCGCCCGGAAGGTTCCCTTCCGCGCCGAGCAACAGTCCACCATTTGGAAGCTCAGCCGACAGCTTCGCCATACCGACACCTATCTCTGGCTCGTCCAGGTCACTAGCGCCATGATTATCCTGATCATGGGCTCCATTCATATGTGGACGGTACTCACGGACCTACCCATCACAGCGGCCAAGAGTGCTGCGCGAATTCAGGGAGGATTTTGGTTCGTCTTTTATCTGATTCTCCTGCCCATAGTGGAACTCCACGTGGGGATCGGTTTCTATCGAATCGCTGTGAAGTGGGGCTTTGCCCGAAGAAAAGATCGAAAGAAGTTCAAGAAGCTTGAAAACTACCTGACAGCGATCTTTATAGCCATAGGCCTTATCACTCTTCTGCGATTCCTCTTGTTGAAATAAGGAGGGATGTCATTGGAAACTTTATTTACAGATGTGTTGTGTATAGGTGCCGGGCTGGCAGGTGAGCGCGTTGCCGTTGAGGCGGCCTCAGCCGGTTTTAGCACCATTTGCCTGAGTATTGTGCCTCCCAGAAGATCCCATTCATCCGCAGCCCAGGGAGGTATGCAGGCAGCCCTTGGCCATTGCGCTATGGGAGAGGGCGACTGCCCCGACGTCCACTTTGAGGACACAGTGAAAGGTTCCGATTGGGGTGCTGATCAGGAGGTGGTACGCCTTTTTGTTGAAAGAGCTCCCGAGGCTGTTAGGGAGATGGCCTTTTGGGGGATCCCGTGGAACCGGGTTGTGCCGGGAAGATCTGCCTATTTCAAGGGTGGAAAAGAATTTGAAAAGGTGGAGGCAACCGAGAAGGAGGGACTGATAACCGCAAGATCCTTCGGTGGGACCGCCAAGTGGAGAACCTGCTATACCTCTGATGGCACCGGTCACACGCTGCTCTACACCATGGACAACAAGGTGGTGGAGTTAGGTGTCACTGTCCATGACCGGGTAGAGGCCATTGCACTCATCCATGACGGAGAAATCTGCACGGGTGTTGTGGTCAGATGTCTGAAGACCGGAAAACTCAGGGTTTATCTGGCCAAGGCAACACTCATTGCCACAGGCGGTTACGGCAGGATCTACCGGGAGACCACCAACGCGGTGATTAATGACGGCGGGGGTGCCATTATCGCCCTTGACACCGGAGTGGTTCCCTTGGGCAATCCTGAAGCAGTACAGTTTCACCCCACCGGTATCGTTCCCACCAATATCCTGGTGACTGAGGGCTGCCGGGGCGACGGTGGGACCTTGTTGGATGTGAATGAAAACCGGTTTATGCACGAGTACGAGCCTGAAAAGGCAGAGCTGGCATCCCGGGATGTGGTATCCCGCTGGATGACCCATCACATTCGCCAGGGGCTTGGGGTCAAAAGCCCCTACGGCGACCATCTCTGGCTGGATATCCGCCACCTGGGTGAACATCACATCAAGACCAAGCTCAGAGAAGTTGAGGAGATCTGCAATAATTTCCTGGGCGTCGATCCCATCAGCCAACTGATTCCGGTGCGGCCGGCCCAGCATTACAGCATGGCAGGAGTCCGGACCAATAAAGATGGTGCCGCCTATGGGCTCAAAGGGCTCTTTTCGGCTGGTGAGGCCGCGTGCTGGGATATGCACGGTCTGAATCGGCTGGGGGGGAACTCTCTGGCCGAGACGATCGTTGCCGGAAAGATTGTGGGCGAAAAAATTGTTGAGTTCCTCCAAGGTTACGAGGTCCAATACAACACAGGCGTAATCAGAGATGCTGTGATCAGTCAACAGGAGCGGATCGACGGTTTAATTTCGGGCAAAGACGGCAATGAAAACGTCTATGAAATCCGCAACGCTATGCAGGATGAACTCATGGATCGGGTGGGGATTTTTAGAAACGGTTCGGATCTGCAAAAGGCGGTGGACAACCTGCAGGAGATCTATGCACGGGCCCAGCAGGTGGGGTTGCGCTCAAACGGCATTGGGGTTAATCCTGAATTGACACTTGCTTTAAAAATCCAGGGCATGGTGAAGCTGGCTCTTTGTACGGCCTACGGGGCGCTGCAGCGCACTGAGAGCCGGGGCTGCCATGCCCGGGAGGACTATGAGGCCAGAAATGACCGGGATTGGTGGAATCGGACTCTGGCGACCTGGAAGGAGGGAGATAACCTACCGACTCTCAATTACGAACCCGCCACAGAGACCGTGGAGCTCCCTCCAGCTGAGAGAGGGTATGGTGTTTGTAAGATCATAAGCTGCGACGGCGAAATCATAGGAGAGGAATAAGATGGCGAGAAAGCTGATCTTCAACATATTCCGCTACAATCCGCAGGATCCTCATTCTGTCCCTCATACGGACACCTTTGATCTCGAAGAGGCGGAGAGCATGACGCTTTTTATCGCCCTGACTCAGCTTCGGGAGGAGAAGGATTCGTCGCTTCAGTTTGATTTCTGCTGCCGCGCCGGCATCTGCGGGGCATGCGCCATGATGATCAACGGCAGGCCTGGTCTTGCCTGTCACACCCTGACCAAAGACCTGCCTGATGAGATTACGCTCATGCCCCTGCCCATCTTCAAGTTAATTGGCGATCTTTCAGTGGATACCGGTACCTGGTTTCGGGCCATGCATGAGAAGGTTGAGTCCTGGGTTCACACCAGCAAGAGCTTCGACCCGCAGGCGGAAGAGGAGAGGATGGACAATGCTCTTGCCGAGGAGATCTATGAGTTGGAGCGCTGTATAGAGTGCGGTTGTTGTGTGGCCGGTTGTGGCACCGCCAACATGCGGCAGGATTTTGTGGGGGCAGTGGCCATGAACCGGATAGCCCGCTTCATCATGGATCCGAGAGATCAACGCACTGAAAAAGAGTATTTTGAGGTGATCGGTACCGATGAGGGTATATTCGGCTGTATGGGTCTTTTAGGGTGCGAGGATGTGTGTCCCAAGCATCTTCCTTTGCAAGATCAACTCGGCATTCTCCGTCGCAAGATGGGCTGGAGCGCTGTCAAAGAATTATTCAGGTTTGGCAAGTAAAAACTGGGTATTAAGCTGAGTTTGGCCTGGAACCACAAGTTTACTTGAGCGAGACGGGATAAGATATATTTCCTGCCTCGCTTTTTTTCGCTATGCTCTATGCTCCATGCGCTATGCGGCGAACGAAGTGAGCTAAAGAGCGTATTTTTTAACCCCTTCCTCGTAGAGATCATTTCCCCTCACATCATTGACAACGATAACCGGAAACTCCACCACTTCCAGCCTCCGAATGGCCTCCGGCCCCAGATCTTCATAGGCGACGATCTCAGCATTCTTTATGGTCTGGGCCATAAGGGCACCGGCGCCGCCGATCGCTGCAAAATAGACAGCCTTGAAGGTAGCCATGGCATCCTTTACCTCCTGGTTTCTAGCGCCTTTACCTATCATGCCCTTCAGCCCGAGGCGCATGAGCTCCGGAGCGTAAGCGTCCATGCGGTAGCTGGTGGTGGGGCCGGCCGCGCCAACAGGCCTGCCAGGTTTGGCGGGGGAAGGGCCAACATAGTAAATTATCTGCCCCTGCATCTCTAAGGGCAGAGGCTTGCCAGCCTGAATCAGGTCAGTCAATCGCTTGTGTGCAGCGTCTCTTCCAGTGTAGATATCGCTGCTGATCAAAATCTGGTCACCTATGCGCAAACCTTCCACATCCGCATCACTCAAAGGTGGAGATAATCTTATTGTCTTATTCATTTTGGATTCTCCTCATAAGCGTTCAGCTGTCAGCGATCAGCTTTCAGCAAAAAGATGGAATACCGAAGCAAGCGCGGGTCATGTTCAGCCAAGCAGCGTTCCAGAGGTAGGTTGTTACACTCCTTATATTGCCCTGAGCTGATTGCTGACAGCTGATAGCTGAAGGCTAACTAGAGTTCCATCTCCTTGTGCCGTGCGGCGTGGCACTGGATGTTGACTGCAACCGGCAGACTGGCGATGTGAGACTCCATCATATTTACATGTACCGCCAGAGAGGTAATTCTGCCGCCAAGGCCCTGGGGCCCAATTCCCAGCGCGTTTATTTCTTCGTACAATTCTTGCTCCAAGGCTGCGAGCTCGGGGTCGGGATTCTGGCTCCCTATGGGACGGAGTAAAGCTTTTTTGGCCAGCAGTGCCGTGGTTTCAAAAGTACCGCCGATTCCCACTCCCACAATGGTTGGAGGACAAGGGTTAGCACCAGACTCCTTTACCCTTTGGACCACGAAGTCCTTAACGCCCTGGATACCTACAGCCGGGGTCAGCATGGTGACCCGACTCATGTTTTCACTGCCGCCTCCTTTGGGGGCGACTATCAACTGTACCTTGTCACCTGGAACGATGTCCAAGTGAATGACCGTAGGTGTATTGTCGCCGGTGTTTTTGCGGGTAAAGGGATGACAGACGCTCTTGCGAAGATATCCTTCCTCATAACCCTGTCGTACTCCTTGATTGATAGCCTCTTTGAGATCACCGCCAACCAGGCGCACTTCTTGCCCGACTTCCACAAAAACGACGGCAAAGCCGGTATCCTGGCAGATGGGGATTCCTTCTTCCCGGGCAATGCGGGCATTTTCCACGAGTTTTTCCAGGATGTCCTTGCCAGTGGGTGAGACCTCCTGATCAATGGCCTTAGCGAAGGCTTGCAGGACATCTTCTCCCAAATGATTGTTGGCTTTGATGCAGAGGTCTCGCACTGCTGTAGTAATTTGACTGATATGGATTTCTCTCATCGTAACTCCTCGGCAATAAATGTCTAAAGTGTCTTACATTGAGCTAGAGGTCTGGAGAAGAGATTCGCAGATAATGAAGTTTGCCAGAGGATCCGGTGGCATGATAGGTGCACAGAGTATAAACAATATATCTTTGCTGAGAGCTGAATGCTTCCGGAATCTTGAGCTAATTATCACAAGTCATGTTATAATACAGAGTCACTATGGTCAATGGTTTTCCGGTGACACGGATTTGGAAACTGTTTGAAAAACCATCTCGAATTGTGTATTCTCAAATCCCATTATTGAGACAGTAACTGGAGTTGGAATGACAGCGAAACGCCAAACAAAAGCTAAGCAAGCAAAGACCGTGAAAGGCAAAGTGGCTAAGAAGGCAGAGGTCAAGAGCAAGAAAACCAAGACCAAAGCCCCAAAAAAACGGTTTGAGGTGGAGTTCTATCGGGACTGGTGCAAAGGGTGTGGCATCTGTTCGGCGTTTTGCCCTGAAGAGGTGCTGGCAATGAATGAAAAAGGGGAGCCGGAGATTGCCAAACCGGAACGCTGCATAGGCTGCGCTTGGTGTGAGATACGCTGTCCCGACTTCGCTGTCCGCGTTGAAGAGAAGAAAGAAGAAGAGGTCGGTGAAGCGTGAGAGCCAGCAAGCAGCGGGCAGCAAGCAGTATGTAACAATGAGTAAGGAGTCAGAATCCAGAATTTAGAAGCGATGCGGCGCAAGGCGCAAGGCTTAAGGCACACGGAATACATTGGACAGAGAGTCAGTTTTGGCCCTGAGCCTTATGCCCTGAGCCCTATGCCTTCGCCAAAGGCGAATTGATGGCAAGAAAAAGAAAAAAGAAGCCTCGCCTTCTACAGGGAAACGAGGCCATTGTCGAGGGAGCCCTGGCTGCCGGTTGCAGTTTCTTTGCGGGCTATCCCATAACCCCTGCATCAGAGATCAGCGAGATTCTCGCCTACCGGCTGCCGCAGGTGGAAGGCACCTTTATCCAGATGGAAGATGAAATTGCCAGCCTCGGAGCTGTAATAGGTGCCAGTCTGGCGGGGGCTAAATCCATGACTGCCACCAGTGGACCCGGATTTTCCCTCATGCAAGAAAATCTCGGTTTCGCTTGTGTGGCAGAGGTGCCCTGCGTAATTGTCAATGTGATGCGAGGTGGACCTTCCACCGGTCTTCCCACCAATCCCTCCCAGGGAGACGTCATGCAGGCCCGCTGGGGGACCCATGGAGACCATCCCATCATTGTTCTTGCCCCCTCGACTGTACGCGATTCATTTGACATAACGGTCAAGGCCTTCAATTTTTCAGAACGCTACCGGACACCAGTTATTGTCCTCTCTGATGAGGTTGTAGCCCACACGAGGGAGACGGTGGTGCTGCCCGACCCAGATGAGATCGAGGTGCTGGACCGGATTAGGCCAAGTATGCCCCCGGAATGGTACATCCCTTATGAGGATACCAGTAGCGGAGTGCCCGCCATGGGGATCTTCGGCGATGGTTATCGCTACCACGTCACCGGCTTGATTCACGATATCAGGGGCTTTCCTACTGCGCGAACCGATGAGATTGAACCTTTTATGAAGCGGCTTTTTAGGAAGATCAACCAAAGCTTCCACGATATTCAGATTGTGAACCATTTTATGACTGAAGACGCCGAGCTTATTGTAATAGCCTACGGTTCGGTAGCACGCTCTGCTCGGAGAGCGGTTCTGGACGCTAGGGAAAAGGGGGTCAAGGCAGGACTGCTCCATCTGGTGACTCTCTATCCATTTCCACGGAGAGATGTGATGGCGACTATCCGTGACGCCAGGGTGGTCTTGGTGCCGGAAATGAACATGGGACAGATTTCCCGTGAGGTCAAGCGTGTCAACGAGGGGATGAGTCAGGTGGCGACCCTCAATCGCATAGACGGCTGCATGATCACTCCTCAGGAAATTTACGACTGGCTCATAAAGGAAGCATAAAGGAATAGACTGCCATGGCAGAGATTACCAAAGTTGTGCATAAGTATCTGCGTCACGATAAGAAATTTCCGCATGTCTGGTGCCCCGGCTGCGGCAATGGTATTGTTCTTGGGGCCATGATTCGGGCCATAGACCGGCTTGCTTACCGGAAGGATGACATCGTTATGGTTTCAGGTATCGGCTGTTCCGGTCGGCTTCCTGTATATGTGGATTTCAACACCCTTCATACTACCCACGGGCGAGCCCTTACCTTCGCTACCGGGGTAAAGCTTGCCAAGCCAGAGCTCAACGTCATAGTGGTGATGGGCGATGGCGATGCCACCGCAATCGGCGGCAACCACTTCATTCACGCGGCGCGGCGTAACATCAACCTTACCGCCATCATAATCAACAACAACATTTACGGGATGACAGGTGGACAGTACTCACCTACCACCCCATACGGCATGAAGGCCGCTACCGCGCCATACCGCAACATCGAGCACGCCTTCAACATCGCCGAACTTGCCGTGACCGCCGGGGCCGTTTTTGTGGGCCGGGGGACGGTCTACCACGCCCGGTTGCTGGATAAGCTTATTGAAAAGGCTTTCGCCAAGAGGGGCTTTGGAGTGGTGGAAGTGATAACCCATTGTCATACTCAGTATGGCCGCAGGAACAGGATGGGAGATGCCGTGGCCATGATGAAATGGCAAAAGGAACATGCGGTGCGCGTTGAGAAATCGGCGGACATGAGTGAAGAGGAACTCAAGGATAAGTTCACCATTGGCGTGCTGGTGGACAGAGAGCTACCTATTTACACTGAGCAGTATGCACTGGTGCGGGAACAAGCCACGGAGAATCTTCCTCGCTGAGCCGTGGCAGCTGGTGGCAGACAGGGCGTATCAATTTTGTTAAAGGCGCCGAACTCAGGGCGTGAGGTCTTCCTATTCCTCGCAAAGCATCGGAAAAACTATGGCGGAGCGATATGAGATATGCTTGAGTGGCTCGGGGGGACAGGGTCTCATTCTGGCCGGGATTATCCTGGCTGAAGCTGCTGGCGTCTACGAGGGCAAATACGTTGCTCAGACCCAGTCGTATGGACCTGAGGCTCGGGGCGGAGCCAGCAAGGCTGAGGTAGTGATAAGTGATGAAGAGATTGATTACCCCATGGCCACCAGGTTGGACCTGCTGTTGGCCATGAACCAGAAATCATCAGATTCCTTTTACTTTGACTTGAAGCCAGAGGGAACTCTGGTGGTGGATTCTACCTTCGTGACTCAAACCCCCACCACCAAGGCCGTTTGTATCCCCTTCACTGAGATCGCCCGCAAGGAGCTGGGCAGGGAGATGGTAGCAAATATAATCGCCTTGGCCGCCCTGGCAACATTGACCAAGGTGGTATCATTGAAATCCTTGGAAGCGGCGGTGCTGGCCCGCGTTCCCAAAGGCACCGAGGAACTGAACAGAAAGGCGCTGCAACTCGGTAGTAAAGCAGCCAAGGCGATTTTAAAAGAGAGGAAACCCGAATCCATACAGGGCCACGGTCCAGACCATGATGATACTGCTTACGAATGATGATGGCATCTACGCCAAAGGAATCGAAGTCCTGCATGAACAACTCAGCAAGGACCATGATGTGGTAGTAGTGGCTCCCGAAACCGAGCAAAGCGCCGTGGGACATGCCATCACCCTTACCGATCCTTTGCGGGTGAATTCTATAGACCGTAACGGGGTTTTTTTCGGCTATGCTGTAAAAGGCACCCCGGCGGATTGCGTCAAGCTGGCTATAAACGAACTCGTGAATCCGGCGCCGGACTTGGTGGTATCCGGAATTAATTTGGGCGCCAACGTCGGCATCAACGTGATCTACTCAGGCACCGTGTCTGCGGCCACCGAGGGTACTATACTGGGAATCCCTGCCATAGCGCTTTCCATCAACACCTTTCGTGATCCTGACTTCCGACCTGCAGCTCAATTTGCCCGTTTGCTGGTACGGCAAGTGAAGGAGCATGGTCTTCCCCCTTACACCTCTTTGAACGTCAATGTGCCGGCCATTTCTGAGAGTAAGATACGAGGCGTTCGGGTCACCCGTCAGGGTGTCACTCGCTTTGTGGAAAAATTCGACCGCAGGATCGATCCTCGGGAGAATGTTTACTACTGGCAGTGTGGCAGCAATCCGCCGCTTGAGGAAGATGGCGACACCGATGGTAGTGCCCTGGCGAATGACTGCATTTCCATCACTCCCATTCAGCATGATCTTACCAATTACGACTTTCTGGAAAGCCTCCGCAGTTGGTCCTTTCCCAAGATTTCAGATTAAAATAAATGAAGCGTTCAGCTGTCAGCTATCAGCAAAAATAGAAACAAACACCATGAGGGGAGTAGTTTCGACAAGGGGAATATTTCGACAATAAGGTCGTCCGTAAACCCTTATATCTAAATAAGGGACTGTAGATTTTTTCTTGGCTGACCGCTGATGGCTGATAGCCGAGTGCTCTGGAAGAAATTGACAGGACGGTGTCGGCGTGGTAGAAAATCGATCTGCGCGATATTGTCGGGTTATGCTAGGGCGCCCGTAGCTCAGCCTGGATAGAGCGCCGGACTACGAATCCGTAGGTCGCAGGTTCGAATCCTGCCGGGCGCACCAATAATTTTAAGGGGTTAGGTCCTATGGCCTGCCCTTTTTTTCTTTTTTTGATTAAGATAAATATCGTACTTTTAATCATATCCCTATTTTTGTTGGCGGGTATATATAATTATTGGTTGACTGGCTCTTTTTTCTTCTGATTCTAGTCTGTTATCTACCATGGTTTTCCACCCCTCCATGCTGGCCACGAATAGGCTTGCCTTTACCCCTCCTTGTATGGTATGAAACCTCAATTTTTAAAAACAAGCAAGGGTCCGGTGGAGGTTTCACCGAGCAGGGGAGCAAGAGGTGGTCAAGCAGTTCATTAACAGGCCGGTTGCAAGGCTGGCTGTTTTATTCAGCGGATTTGGGTCCGCAGAAAATCGCCGACATGCCAGGGCCAGGATAAAATGGCCCGTGGTGATGACCACGTCTAATGGGCTGGTTGATGGTCAAACACAAAATGTCAGTCTCGGAGGCGCGTTTATCCGCTGTCCGGAAAAGCCTGATTTGGATGATAATTTTCGTCTGGTTATGAGTACCAAGGATCGTTTAGTTTTGGTCAACGCAGAAATAGTCTGGAGCAACGGTCGCAAGCCTGAAGGTAAGTCTGCCTACCATGAGATGGGTATCCGCTTTACGAAGATTTCCGGCAATGACCGCACTTTCCTCAGCGGCGTCATTTCAAATCACACCTAAAGTCATCTAACAGAATAGCTCAGAATCTGGCATTTTATACAGCGCCCTTATCTGATCGATAACCGTATCAGGAAGATAGCGTCCCCAGAGTTTTATGGGCAATCTGTCGATATGAATTTGGGGGCTTACTCCGACTGCAAAAAGATATTCGATGAGAAATTCAACATTCATGGGGATGTACCCTCTATAAACCTTGTTATCTCTCTGAGCTATGATTCTTTCTTCGTGAAGGCTGTTGCCCAACTCTGACTCCACCATGTCAGCGAAGGTGGAAAGGGTTAATTCCATTTTGAGGGTAGGTTTGGAGCCCTCCAGGAAAGGCTCTAATCCTTTTTTCAATTCTGCTTCAGGAAGACCACGTTCGAGGTATCTATCCCAAGCCCGCAGGTCCATATAGCTGCGGCAGACACGCTCTCGGTCCCAAGGCACTTCAATGATGAGGCTGGTAGCCTGGTAACTTCCTGAAAAATTCTCCCGGTTAATCACTCTGATGTTCGGATCTTTGGACAGTTCTTTTTCAAGCTGCGCAAGCTTGTCTGCACCTGCAACAATCTTAAGTCCCCCAACGTCGTGAATCTTAAGAGCCGCTTTATCAAGTTCAAGATTGTTATCTTTGAACCTCCCGGCAATGTCCTTTTCTGCAGTAATAAACTCGAAATCCATTTGTTTGGGTGGGGTGATGAGTTCTTTCAGGGGTACATTATGTTCTTGCGCTCGCTCCTCTGCCATCTCCCTCGCCCGATCTTGGACCAACTGGAAGATCCAATTGGCCACGTAACGGTTGGCCTTTTCCGCTATCCTTCGGGGACGTTTTACTCGGTAGAGGGCCAAGAGGTGATCCTGTTGATCCACGCAAATGGCGCCATTGATGGGTGCCTCTCGGTAGAAGAACTCGGGATTTGTTTGGTAGAGATGGACCAGCTCTTTGGTGCGAGTATTTCCGTCCTGGGTGCTTTGGCAGATAGCATCACGAAGCTGGCCTTTAAACTGGATGTGTTCCTGTTGGAAGGGTTGCCCATGTGCCATCTTCAGCAAAACCGTGGCTACAGCCTCAAGCGTCTGGCCCAGTACGAAGCCATCGCAGATAAGGATTTTGGTGATGCGCATGCCATCGTCAGGCTCTAGTCGACCCAGAAGCCAACGCTCGGTGATATCAAATAAATCGTCTCGGTGTATGAATGACGACAGGTACATGTTCTGTTAAGTGACTCCTCGGTGTATGCAGTTTCGGTGCATACCAAACTGTCGCAAAAGGTCCCAATTTATTTCACTTCCAATCTTATGGCGTAAAGGACAAAGTTTTACTGGATCATCCGCCATTGGCTGAAGGTGAATTGAAGTTGCCCCTTGTCGGCTGGCAATGGTCGCCCTACATCTGAGTGGCATCTGTCCAGATCAACGCTCAGGCAGTTTAGACAGTCTTGTATTTGAAAATTCGGTTTACTATTCCGAAAGACAAATAAAAGATTACCAGAACAGGCAACACTATTGGAAACAGAATGAAAAGATATGCTCTCGCTGTCTCTCGGCCGCCGGCAATCCAATCCTCAGACTTCTCGCCATATGCCCATGATTTCAGTGCCATAGAAAATCTGACCATAGCGATGATAAAAACAGGGTAAAACAATGAAATGGCTAAACCCAGAAGTAACCCATGGGCAAGAGGAAGATATCTACCGATAATGGCTACGGATGAGGAGATAGTCCCGATCGCAATGCTCATAACAACGAGAAATGCCTTTTCTTCCTTAAGCATAATATTTCCTCTCTATCTCCAGCTGGCTACTCTTGGCGGCTGGACTCAAGAGCAATGCCGAAAAAACCATAATTTCACACAGATTAAGCGTTTTTTCAAAGCAGGAATCATGCCAAGCACGCCTGGCGCTGGGTCATCAGCAATGTCTCGAGGGCGATGACAAATGGGCCCCTATCGGTGGGCCATTTGATTTATGATAATGATATGGTTTCGCTGCTGTCCCCATTCTCAGATTCAGGCTAAGAGCTCCCAAAAAGGAGGAATAGCCGCAATGTCGGGGCGGAAATAAAGTGATTGAGTCAGCCACAGTATTGATAGATAATCAATGCCAACTGTCGCAACATGGATTGGCGAAATATCCGGGGGAAGGGTATTGGTTTCGCAAGGAAGGAGAAGCCAATGGCAATAGTAGTAGATAAATATCGTGGAACGCAGACGTATAGTCTCGTTTACTGTAGGCTCCTCAAGGCGGCCAGGAAGAAAGAGAGTGTGAGTTATGAAGAGATCGGGCAGATAATGGACTTGGAAGCTCACGGAGGCATGGCCAAAGAGATTGGTCAGCTTCTCGGGGAGATAAATGAGGACGAGAACAATAATGGCAGGCCAATGCTCAGTGCTGTGGCGGTGGAGCCAACTACAAGAATGCCTGGAGAAGGCTTTTTTCAATTCGCCAAAGAGTTGAGTAGATTCGACGGAGAGACAGACGAGGACAAGCGAGAATTTTGGCGAGGTGAAATCCAGCGAGTGTACGAAATTTGGTAGGCTTTTATAGGAGAAACTGATGGAAAAACTCATAAGGTCTATGGCCAACAAGGTGGATACCGACGAAGCAGTGGGTTATTTGGTTTCGTGTTGCATTAAAGATGTTGCTGGTGATTATCAGATTATGGCTGGTGCGAGAACGGCAGAAAAATTTGCCTCGCCCTACCAGCTTTATGCTGGATTACTTGGCAAGCTATTTCATACCATCACTCAAGGTCACCCTGAGCCGCAGAAATTGCTGCAGGAAGTACTTGACAACGCTATTGGCGAGTTCAACCGGACACTAAAGAGCGACAAACAAGCTTTAGACGAATTTACGGTAGTTGGAAAGTTGTAGATGTTACTTGCAGCGGTCAAGACCTGAGCCCGGCTTGGTATGATTGAAGCAGTGCTAAGGTTTGCCCCCTTCCACGTTGTATCCTGCCTCAAGGCCCCGAACCAGGGCGGTGAGCACTTCATTGACCGGGGAAGCCATCCCGAGGCTGGCAGCCATTCGCACCACGGCACCGTTGATCTGGTCGATTTCTGTCTTTTTCTGCCGTTTAACATCCTGCAACATGGAAGAGATATTGGCGGCGGTGGAGTTGCACACGGCCCGGACCCTCTCGATCTCCTCCGGTAGTTGCAGCTGGATCCCGCAGCCGCTTGCTACCTGGACAGCTTCCGCGACCGCACCATCCAAGACATTCTGGCAGGTGGGGATTTTGAGGAGCTCGCCATTTGGCACCCCCAGAATGGCGGTAAGGGCGTTGATGCCGACATTGACCACCAGCTTGCTCCATAGAATAGGTTGGATATCATCAACGACTTGGGCCTGTAATCCCGCCCGGTTCATTGTGGTTGCCAGATTTTGGAGTATTGCCCCCCCCGCCTGACTCGAATCGGTCCCATTAGCTTGTCCCAACCATATCTCGCCGTAGCCGGCGTGGCGCACACGCCCCACCTCCAACAAGGTGGCGCCATGGGAGGTGGCTCCGGCAAAAATCCGATTGCCACCGAAGAATTCGCTAAGTTTCTCTATATTGCCCAAGCCGTTTTGTAGGGTCAGGAGGTGACTCTCAGGAGGAATGGCGTCTCTTAGCTTAGCAGCGACAACTGCAGTATCGCTAGCCTTGACGCACAGAATAAATATATCTGTAGAACTTATCTCAGTAAGGTAGGCAGTCGCCTTGATTGGAGTATGGAAAGCCTCTCTTTCTCCAGTGACGGCAATTCCTCTGTCCTGGAGCAGAGTGGCGCGTTTGGGCCGATAATCCAAAAGAGAAACCTCTTCTCCGGCCCTGGTCAGGTAAGCAGCGAGTAGGCAACCGATAGCTCCCGGCCCGATTACCGTAATAATCATGTCCAAAGTATCCGTTTTTTCTTATTTCTTTTCCCAGCGCAGCAGTTCGGTCACCTTGCTTAGGGTGCTCCCCTCTTTGATCTCTTCCCGGATGCGATTTTCTTTTTCCAACACATCCATGCCCCGGTTAGCGTACTCTACTGCCATGGCCCGGGGCACCACAACCACGCCATCCCCATCCCCCAGTAGCCAGTCTCCAGTCTCCACCCGCATATCGCCAACCGTCACCGTCACCCCAATCTCTCCGAAGCCTTTGGGCTCGCCAGCGTTGGGCATGACCAGTCTACTGAAGGCCGGAAATTTCAAGGCGACGATCTCATCGCTGTCTCGGAGGGCACCGTCGATGACTACCCCAGCCAAGCCCTTTCGCACGGCCGAATGGGTGGCCAGTTCTCCCCAAAGGGCGGGGCCCACCCCTCCGGCGTCTATGACGATCACGTCACCTGGCTCGGCCACGTCAATGGCCTGAACCGGTTTGGCCCAATCGCCCGGATAGGTTCTTACAGTAATCGCCCGCCCCACCATCTGGATGCCTGGGAATAGTGGCCGAATTCCTTGCAGAACTCCACCGCGGTGCAGAGCATCGGAGAGGTTGGCCGTTGAAACCAGTTCCAGAATCTCCCGGATCTGAGCCTCTCCTCCCCTCTTGAAAAGGGTGGTGCTGATGCTCTTGCCAGTATCGAGTCCTTGGCGGATATCTCTGGCTGCCTGTTCAGGATCCAGAGCTTTGCTGATGGCACCACCGACAATTACAATGGCGCCGCCGGCCGCCACAGCCTCGCCGGCGGTTTCAGAGTTGATGCCACCGGCCACTCCCACCGGGATGTTCAATACCTGGCTCACCTGGCGCAAAGTCTCAAAAGGGTCCTTCCCTTGCATCTGTTCGTCAACAGCGCAGTGGATGGTCACATAGTCTGCGCCGAGTTCCTCGACAAACTGCGCCCTGGAGAGCACATCCTCAACCGCGATCATATCCACCACGATTTTAGCGCCATAGTTCTTGCCCGCCTGGATGCACTCCTGGATGGTGGCATCGCTGGCTGCGCCGAGGACATCGACAATATTGGCACCGGCCTTTGCCGCGGCTTCAACCTCCACCCGGCCGGTGTCCATGATTTTCATATCCGCAACGATAGTGGTTTGAGGAAACAGCTTGCGCAGCTCCCGCACCGCATTGAGCCCCTCGCTCTTGATGAGGGGGGTGCCTGCCTCAAGCCAGTTAACTCCACCGGCGATCCCGGCTTGGGCGTTTTTCAAAGCTCGTTGCAGATCAATAAAATCAAGAGCTAGTTGCAAGATTGGCTTCACACGTTCTCCTTTGTTATTCGATAACCGCATGCAGTCTTAATTCGCTATCAATCTCTTCTCCCCTATCCTGGCTGAGGGCGAGAACAACCGCCTCCAGGAAAATGAAGGCAGCCTGCTCAAATAGGGAGCCAGGCATCTGGGAAGAGACTGGTTCACTATCGCGGCGAAGTTTGGTGGTGCCAGGCAGATGAATGCTATGGTCTGCCA